>CAJXSU010000123.1 GCA_913061465.1 uncultured Flavobacterium sp. | reverse complement strand
ATTGCAGAAAGTTTTGGTGTTTCAAAAATATATTTACATGAAAGTTCTCCAGCAACAGATAACAGCAATGTAAAAAGAACCGCCAGAAATACTGTTAATCAAATAACGCATTCTACTTATACTAGTTTTAACAATACCATTCAACAATTAAAAGAGGAAGGAAATACAATTATTGGAATAGAAATTACTGATAAAAGTATCGATATTCAGAATTTTAATTTTAAGAATCACGAAAAAATCGTTTTACTTTTGGGAAGCGAAAGAAATGGAATTAAAAATATAGATCACATAGATTATAGTATTTCAATACCCATGTATGGCAGAAACTCTTCTATGAATGTAATTCATAGTTTAGGTATAGCTTTGTATGAAGTAACAAATCAATTGAAATAACACTATTAACTTAATATTTACTGAAATAAATTCAGCATAAGAATGAAAGGAGTTTTACTTATTAATTTAGGATCACCAGATACAACAAAAACCAAAGATGTTAAACGTTATTTGGGAGAGTTTTTAATGGACGAACGAGTAATAGATGTAGCCTACTGGAAACGTTATTTACTAATAAAAGGAATTATTTTACAAATTAGACCAAAAAAATCTGGAGCTGCGTACAAAAAAATATGGTGGGATGAAGGTTCTCCTCTGGTAGTAATTTCTGAACGGTTTTCTAAAAAAGTTACTAAAAAAGTTGAAGTTCCTGTAACCTTAGCTATGAGATATGGTTCTATGAGCATGGAAAAAGGGTTTAAAGAACTTACTGACCAAGGTGTTGATGAAATTTTACTAGTGCCATTATACCCTCACTACGCAATGTCTTCTTACGAAACAGTAACTGTAAAAGCAGAGCAAATTGTGGCAGAACAGTACCCGAATGTAACTATGGATATTCTGCCAACTTTTTACGACAAACCAGAATATATTAGAGCAATGAGCGATAATATCAAAAACCATTTAGATGGTTTTGAATATGATCATGTATTGTTTTCTTATCATGGAATCCCCGAAAGACACATTAGAAAGTCAGACCCTACAAATAACCATTGTAAATTAGATGGAAGTTGTTGTGAGCGTAATTCTGTGGCACATCATACCTGTTACAGACATCAGTGTTTTGAAACCACTAAAGGAATTGTAAAAAATCTAGAGCTAGAGGAAGGAACCTACAGTAATTCTTTTCAATCTCGTTTATTAAAAGATCCTTGGCTTAAACCATACACCGATTTTGAATTAGAAAAATTTCCAAAACTAGGAAAAAAGAAAGTGGCTGTTATTACTCCGGCATTTGTTTCTGATTGTTTAGAAACTTTAGAGGAAATTGCCATGGAAGGAAAAGAAGATTTTTTAGAAGCTGGTGGAACAGATTACAAGCACATTCCTTGTATGAATGATAATGATGACTGGGTAGACGTTATGGTAAACTGGATAAATGATTGGGAAAATAAATAATATATTGGTAATCATTCGCCATTTACGACCTTTAAATCTAAATTAAAAAAATGGATATTTCATATATAAAAGCACTGCATATTATTTTTGTAGTCACCTGGTTTGCTGGATTATTTTATATTGTCAGATTGTTTATTTACTTCGCTGAAGCAGACGAAAAAGAGGAACCAGCTAAAGGTATTTTACAAACTCAATACAAAATCATGAGTAAGCGCCTTTGGTATATTATTACCTGGCCATCTGCAGTTTTGGCAAGTTTATTTGCCTTTTGGATGCTTTATTTAGAGCCCTCATACCTACTAATGCCTTGGATGCATGTTAAACTGTCGTTTGTTTTAGCCTTATATTTTTACCATTTTGGATGTCATAAAGTATTTGTTCAACAACAAAATGGAATAGTGAAATTCACTTCTTTTAAATTAAGGATATGGAATGAATTAGCTACTATTTTATTATTTGCAATTGTATTCTTAGTAGTCTTAAAAAGTGCAATTTCTTGGGTCTGGGGAGTTACAGGTATTCTTTTATTTGGAATTTTATTAATGCTCTCTATTAAACTTTA
>CAJXSU010000122.1 GCA_913061465.1 uncultured Flavobacterium sp. | reverse complement strand
CACTTTTTTTATTAGCTTTCTTTATACCAACTTTTATCGGTTTCTTTTTAATTAGCCCTGTTTACTGGGTAAAATTAAACTGGATGATGCCATCCTATATCACTGGAATTATTATTGCTGGGATGTATATCTCTAAAAAACTACTAAAGGCTCAACTAATTATTTCTATTGTATTTCATATAGCTGTTGCGATTCAGGCTATTTTTTATTTTGTTCCTATTAAAAGTGATGACACTTGGGTAGGATGGAAAGAACTTGGTGAGGAAGTTGAAAAAATTTCAAAAAATGATACACAAGCATTTATCTTTTCAATGGATGGGTATAAAACCTCTGCCCAACTTCGGTTTTTTACTTCAAAAACTATTTTTGCTCAAAATGTAATAAACCAACCAGCACTACAATTTGATTATTTAGGAGATAATATGGACGATTACAAAGGTAAGAACGCTTTCTACATAGACTCAGATAAACGATACAAAAACAAAGAAAAGCTTGGAGAGTTGCCTCAAATAATTACTCCATATTTTGAATCATACATAGAGCTAGATCCAATTATTGTTGATGAAGGAACCTTTAAAGAACGAAAATTTTGGGTATTCTACTGCAGAAACTATCAATCAAAAAAATAACTTGAATCGGTTTTATATCCTAAATTAAATTCTTAGATTTGCACTCGCTAAAATTAACCTCTGACGAGAATCGTGAAAGTTAGTTCTGGTAAACACAATAAATTATAATAAATGGAATCTTTAGTAAAATTTGTACAAGACGAATTTGTAACAAGAAACGAAAACCCAGAATTCTCTGCGGGAGACACGATCACAGTATATTACGAAATTAGAGAAGGAGAAAAAGTTAGAACTCAGTTTTTCAAAGGAGTTGTTATTCAAAAAAGAGGAACCGGATCATCAGAAACTTTCACTATTAGAAAAATGTCTGGAACAGTAGGAGTAGAAAGAATATTTCCTGTAAATCTTCCTTCTATCCAAAAAATTGAAGTTAATAAAAGAGGAAAAGTTCGAAGAGCACGTATTTATTACTTTAGAAATCTTACAGGTAAAAGAGCAAGAATTCAGGAAAAAAGACGTTAATACTTTTTTTAAAAAATCATATAATAAAAGGGCTTCATTAAATGAGGCCCTTTTTAATTAACAAATGTTGATAACCGATGTTAGTACTTTGTTGATTTCTAATTAGTTAAAAAATTTGCAAATGTAATTTCTTAGTATATATTTGAATCATAATTACAAGGCAAAGTAGAAATTCTTCGAAAGATAAATAGAAAGCCAGCCAAGTAATTTAATAAAGTAACGTTCTTTATTTACTGGATTACCTTTTCAAATGTTAGAATAGAGTTCACGCTCTACTCAAAACAATTAGAGAAAGTTGAGTTATGAAAATAACAAAAACTTAACTAAATAAAGTTTTACTAATAGTAATTCTATCTTGAGGAGTAAACCAGTTGGAATTTCACCAAGTTGAACCGAGGCTTAGGCTACGGAGATACGAAATTCCAATCTGAGTCTAACAAAGAAACAGTTCCTTTGTTTAAAAGAAACATAGAGTCATATCTCTATTTGATTGTGTAGAAATACAAATCTTTGTTTACAATTAGTCTCTAAAGAAGCCATATCACTCAAGAAATTGAAGGATATGGCTTTTATTTTTTAAAATATTTTAGAATTATTTATTTTAAAAATCTATAAATTTAATCAAGCTAACTTCGTTAAATGTCACTATAATTCTTAAATTTGCGCTGTTTTTAAGCAAAAAATTAATTTTTAAAATTTAATCTCTACTAGATTAGGTAACAGAAAAAAATCATTATGACTAAGAAAGCTAATATAGTTTATACAATTACTGATGAAGCTCCGGCTTTAGCTACTCGTTCTTTATTACCCATTGTAAAAGCATTTACAAGCAGTTCTCATATAAACTTTGAAACTAAAGACATTTCTTTAGCCGCTAGAATATTAGCTAACTTCTCTGATGTTTTACCCGAAAATCAACGAATTGAAGATGCTTTAACACAACTAGGTGAATTAGCAAAAAAACCTGAAGCAAACATTATTAAATTACC
>CAJXSU010000121.1 GCA_913061465.1 uncultured Flavobacterium sp. | reverse complement strand
GCAAGAGCTATCTCAGATTTTACCCAAGATTATTTGAGTAATTGGTATGTTCGCTTAAGTAGAAGAAGGTTTTGGAAAGGAGATTACCAACAAGATAAGATTTCTGCCTATCAGACATTGTACACCTGTATGGTTACAATTGCAAAAATAGCAGCTCCAATTGCTCCATTTTTTATGGATAAATTGTACTTAGATTTAAATGCTGTTTCTAAAAAAGAAACCTTTGAAAGTATTCATTTAGCTCATTTTCCTGTTTTTAAAGATTCATTTATAGATGAAGCTTTAGAGCGTAAAATGGAAGACGCACAAACTATTTCTTCTTTAGTTTTATCGTTAAGAGCAAAAGAAAAAATAAAAGTTAGACAACCACTTCAGAAAATAATGATCCCTGTAGAAAGTAAAGAGCAAAAATCATCAATATTAGCTGTTGCTAACTTAATTAAACACGAGGTAAATATTAAAGAAATTGTTTTATTAGAAGATGCTTCAGATATTTTAGTAAAACAAATTAAGCCAAATTTTAAAACCTTAGGGCCAAAATTTGGGAAAGAAATGAAGTTCATAGCCAATGCCATTCGAAACTTTACAAAAGAAGATATTGCCAAAATAGAATTCAACGAAAAAATAGCTATTGAACTTGAAGGAAAAATTATTAACTTAGACCTTTCAGATGTAGAGATATCATCTAAAGACATAGAGGGCTGGTTGGTAGCAAATGAAGGATCCATTACAGTAGCTTTAGATGTTACTATTTCTGAAGAACTGCGTAAAGAAGGAGTTGCAAGAGAACTGATTAATAGAATTCAAAATGCCAGAAAAGACAAGGGTCTTGAAGTAACAGATAGAATTAAATTAACGGTTTTAAAATTTGAAGATTTGGAAGAATCTATCAATAATAATAAAGAGTATATTATGAGTGAAACACTAACCGATGAATTGGTTTTTGTTGATCAATTAATAGATGGTTCAGAGATAGAGTTTGACACCATCAAAAGTAAAATATTAATTCATAAAATGTAAGAATCATGTCGAATACAAGCACAAAATATTCTGATGAAGATTTACAAGAGTTTAAAGAAATCATCCTAAAGAAAATAGAAAGAGCTGAAGAAGATTTAGCCTTATTACAAAGTTCATATAAAAATGGATTAAATAACGGTACAGACGATACTTCACCTCAGTTTAAATCTTTTGAAGAAGGTTCTGAAACTATGAGTAAAGAAGCTAATGTTCAGTTAGCAATTCGCCAAGAAAAATTTATTAGAGATTTAAATAATGCCTTAATAAGAATAGAAAACAAAACGTATGGAGTTTGCAGAGTTACAGGAAAACTCATTCAGAAAGAACGATTAAAGCTAGTGCCGCATGCCACTTTAAGCATAGAGGCAAAAAGACGACAGTAAATCAAAAGCTTCCTAATTAGGAAGCTTTTTTATTTTTTCAAAATAGCACAATTTCATTTGTAAGAGTACCAATGTTTTGTTAACACAAACCTTAAATACAATAATATTCTTATTTTTGTTTCCATAATAATTCTAGAAATATGTCTAAAAAAAACATTGCTTTATTAACGGTAATCTTAGCAATACTAATAGATCAAATTGTAAAAATTTATATTAAAACAAACTTTTTTTTAGGTGAAGAAGTAAAAGTATTTAATTGGTTTAGAATTCATTTTGTTGAAAATAACGGAATGGCTATGGGCTTTGAGTTTGGAGGAAAAGCAGGAAAGCTATTTTTAACACTATTTAGATTGGTAGCTGTTTCTGGTATTATTTATTGGTTAGCCCAGCATATAAAAAAAGGCACACACAATGCAGTAATTTTTGCAATAGCTTTAATCTTCTCTGGTGCAGTTGGTAATATTATAGACTCTGTTTTTTACGGTGTTGTTTTTGATACTCCAATAGGTACTAATCTAGCAACATTGTTTTCTGATAGGCCATACGGAGAATTGTTTTACGGGAAAGTGGTAGATATGTTTTACTTTCCTATCTGGGAAGGCAATCTTCCTGACTGGATTCCTTTTATAGGAGGGGATTTTTTTAGATTTTTTAATTATATTTTTAATCCTGCAGATGCCTATATTACTACTGGAGTAGCCTTGCTTTTTATTTTCAGTAAAACAGC
>CAJXSU010000120.1 GCA_913061465.1 uncultured Flavobacterium sp. | reverse complement strand
ATTTACCATTGAAATCTGACGTAGTTCCATTTGAAGTGCCTTTTTCTAAAACAGTAACACTTGGCAACTCCATTCCATCAGTTGAATCTGAAATAGTACCTGTAACTGTTGTTTGCGCAAAACTATTAAATGCACTAAAAACAAATATTACAAGCACCAAATTCATTATTTTTTGTATCATAATTAATATTAATATGTTAATAATATCTAAATTGAATGAAAAAAATACAAACTCCTAAATAATTTCGACTAATAACTAATAAAGTAAGGAGTTTGTTAAAATTTTTAACATTCCCTATATATTAGGGAATTAAATTATCAATATAGCACTGATATCGATAAGCTATAAATTAACTTTCTCATATTAAATTAACATCCATTAAACTCTGATTTTGGATTGAGAATTTGTAAGAAAAAATGAATTATTTGACTCTAAAATTGATGTGGAAAATTTGTGGTAGTTCGTTTCAATCCCTCCCTAATTTTTTTAAAAATTATTTAATGTTATTGAAAAGAGCATTGAGTAATTCTTGATTTTGATCTAAACTATACTCCCAAAACATAGCTCCACCAAGTCTGTTTTTTTTAATATATGACACTTTTTGTTCAATTTCTTTTGGTGTTTCCCATGATATAAAAATACTATCTGAGGCACTCCATAAGTATGAAGCTTTAGCTGAACTATCGTAGGATTTTATATAATCACCTGATGATATTTTCTGTAAAATATCCCAATAAGGAACAATACTACCAGTAGTCATAGAGGTTTGATAAAGGCCTTCATTTTCTGTTTTAACTTTCCCCCAATATCTACCATAAAATGGGATCCCCATAATTAACTTATTTGAGGGAACTCCAGCGTTGATATGTCGAGTAATTGCTTCATGTCCACTATTGCCCTTAAATTTTTCTTTATTTGAAGGATATAGGTTCGCATGATGACCTGTTTGATAATACCACCCATGGTAAAAGTCATAACACATCACATTAATAAAATCTAAAAACTTATGAGCATTTTTAAGATCTGTATTATCGATATAGGCTTGATCGGCTCCCGTAGCTATTGTTAGTAAATAATGTTTCTTATCTAATGCTCCCTGTTTCTCTAATTCATTTCTAACTTCCTCTAAAAGAAGGTTGAAATTTTCTTTATCTGAGGGTCTAAAATCATTGTCTTCTCCTCTTTGTCCGGGAAATTCCCAATCTAAGTCTACCCCGTCAAAGCCATGTTTTTTCATGAGTTTAACACTGCTTTTTGCAAATTTTATTCTGCTTTCTTTGTATGCAGAAGTATGTGAAAAATTATTTGACCATACCCAGCCACCAATTGAATAAAGTATCTTTAATGTTGGATTATTTTTTTTGAGAGCTATTAATTTTGAAATTTTTATTGAGTCTGTTGTTAACTCAAACTTTGGTTCTCCATCTACAATATTTGCAAATGCATAATTAATATGTGTTAATTTATTAGCATCAACTAATGAGGGGTCAAAATCCTCATAACCTGCAACGTAACCAATAACTTTTAGATCTGAATTATTTTTGTTATTTATTTCAATTTCTGTAGAGCAAGCAAAAAAAAGTATGATGTTAAAAACAAAAAAAATAAATTTTACAGCTGTTTTCATATTATAAACGATCATATTTTTTAGATTATAGACTATTTTCTTTTGTAAAATTAATTACTTCACTTAAGTGACCAAATGCCATTGCTACTACAGTATCAGCTGCACCATAATAAATTGCTAATTTATCCTGTTCAATATCATGAAGAGCCGCACATGGAAACACTACGTTAGGAACATCACCCACCATTTCATACTGTTCTGCAGGTCCTAACAAATAGGGCTGAGTTCTATATTTAACAATATCTGGCTTATTTTCATCTAATATAGCAGTCCCCATAGCATATCTAAATCCATTACAAGTATTAATAACTCCATGATAAATCATAAGCCAACCATCATTGGTTAAAATAGGAATTGGCCCTGCCCCAATTTTTGCACATTGCCATGCACTATCCTCAAAAGGTGTTGCTTTCATAACACATCTGTGTTCACCCCAATACTTCATATCTGGACTATAACTGATATAAATATCTCCAAAAGGAGTATGTCCATTATCACTAGGACGACTTAACATGG
>CAJXSU010000119.1 GCA_913061465.1 uncultured Flavobacterium sp. | reverse complement strand
TATTGAATAAAGTTAATTCTACTTTTTTAGGATCTACCAATACAAATTTAACTTCTGCAGGATGTTTTCTGTAAAGTAATGAGGTAAGAACAGCATTTAAACCTACAGACTTTCCTTGCCCTGTAGCACCGGCCATTAATAGATGGGGCATTTTTGCCAAATCAACTACAAAAGTTTCGTTTGAAATAGTTTTACCTAGAGCAATAGGCAATTCCATGTTTGATTCTTGAAACTTTTTGGAAGCTATGACAGAATACATGGAAACAATAGTAGATTTTTTATTAGGAACTTCAATACCAATCGTACCTTTTCCTGGAATTGGTGCAATAATTCTAATCCCAAGAGCTGATAATGACAGGGCAATGTCATCCTCTAAATTTTTTATTTTTGAAATCCTAATCCCAGCCTCAGGAACAATCTCATATAAAGTAATTGTTGGTCCAACGGTAGCTTTAATTTGAGCAATTCCTATTTTATAATTTTTTAAAGTATCAACAATTTTATTTTTGTTAAGTTCTAATTCTTCAGGATCTATGGATATACTTTCATTATATTGTTTTAATAAATTTAAAGTAGGGAATTTAAAATTCCCTAATTCTAATGTTGGATCGAACTGTCCAAAATCCTTTACTAATTTTTTTGATAAATTTTCAGAAACATTTTCCTCCTCCGTAATTTCTTTGATATCAATTTCTACAAGATCATCTTCTTTTTCTTCAATTTTAGAAATAGTTTCTTTAGTCTTTGAAGTAATTTCATTAGATGAAGTTAATGCTTCTGAATGATTTTCAATGGTTGGTTTTAAATTCTCAACAGATAATTCAAATTCAGACTTTTCTTCAACTATAGCAGAAGGTTCTTCTGTTGTATTTTCATGAATATGAGTTGAATAATTCTCAATATTTTCTTCTTTGTTTGTTTTAAATTTGTTTATGATTACCTCAGGAGTAATTTTAAATCTAATAATTATATAGGTTAGTAACAAAAATATTAAACTAATACCTAAACCAGTTCTTCCGATAAATAACTGGATGTATTGATTTAATTCGTATCCCACTACACCGGCCAGAAGAGTGTCTGACTTATTTAAGAAACCTAATGCAATAGAAATCCACAACATGGATAAAAGCCCCCAATTATAGGAAATAATTAATTTTGATAATTTGGTTTTAAATAACCAAAACAGACCTGATAAAAATAAAAGATAAGGAAGAATAAAAGCCCCTAAACCTAAACCTTTATAAATAAAATAATAACTCAGATTTGCTCCAACTTTACCTAATAAATTTTTTCCTTGTACTGTTTTGTTTGAAAATTCATCAATAATACTATGGTCTTCTTGCCAACTGAAGAAAAAAGAAATAAATGCAACTAAAAGAAACAAAGAAAAGAACAACAAAAAAGAACCGATTACAGTTTGAATCTGCCTACTTTTAAAGATATTCATGATTGCATTTGATTTCGGAGATTTAGTTTTTGTAGCATTTTTCGTCTTTTTTGCCATAAAAAATTAGAGTATTTAAAAAGTAAATATAAAGTATTTACTTAGAAAAGTAATGCAATTTTTGGAATGTATGTGATTCCAGCAATAATTAAAGAAATTATAGCTGCTACACCTCAAGAGCCTGGAAATACATCCTTTATAAAACCATTTTTTTATGATAATCTGAATATACAAAATTAGTTAATTTTTCTATTCCTGTATTTAATGATTCTGCAACTAAAACTACACCAATCGCATGGGTTTGTATAAGCCAAATATTAGTGTTTATGTCAAAATAAAACCCAGTTAATGAAATTAATAAAATAATTAATAACTGGGCTTTAATACTACTCTCTGTCGTAATTAGAAACCAAATGCCACGATGTGAAAATTTTATACTTCTTATGTGTTTAAAGATAAAATTATCTTTTGGGTTCTTCACATGTGTATTTTAAATTGCTGCTAAAGCATTTTCATAATTTGGTTCATTTGCTATTTCAGAAACGTGTTCTGAATAACTAATATTTCCCTCCGAATTTATAATGATTACTGCTCTTGAATTTAAATTTTTGAATGCACTATCTGTAATTTCTAATCCATAGTTTTTGCCAAAATTTCCATCAGCAAAATCGGACAACATTATTACGTTTTCTATTCCTTCTGCACCACAAAATCTTTGTTGTGCGAAAGGTAAATCTCTAGAAACACATAATACTTTTGTGTTTTCTATACTTGCTGCAGATTGGTTAAAAGACCTTACTGAAGCAGCGCAAGTGCCAGTATCTACACTAGGAAATATATTTAATAATAATGTAAATCCATTAAAGTCAGACAATGATTTTTTTGAAAGATCAGTTGCTGTTAATTCAAAGTCAGGT
>CAJXSU010000118.1 GCA_913061465.1 uncultured Flavobacterium sp. | reverse complement strand
ATTGCTTCTTGCATGATTGGAAGATCTGAATCGCTTCCCATTATAATTCCTACCATTATGCTTTTTATTTACTGATTACTTTAATTATTTTTTTTACCTGTTGTGCGACTTTACGTGCTTTATCGATATCTTTATCTACTATGGTTACATGGCCCATCTTACGAAAAGGTTTGGTTATTTTTTTTCCATAAATATGAGGTGTAACTCCATCGATTTGTAAAATTTTGTCAATATTTTCGTAGACAACCTCACCTGTATGGCCTTCTGCTCCTACAAGATTAACCATAATTCCTGCAACCTTACTCTCTGTGTTTCCTAAAGGAAGGTTTAAGATACTTCTCAAATGTTGCTCAAATTGATTTGTGTAACTAGCCTCGATACTATAATGACCAGAATTGTGTGTTCTAGGAGCTACTTCATTTACCAAAATCTCATCTTCTTCAGTTTGAAACATTTCTACAGCTAATAAGCCCACAAAATCAAAGGCATCAGCAACTTTCAAGGCTACTTCTCTTGCTTTTTTTGCGATACTTTGATCTATTCTTGCTGGACAAATAACATATTCAACTTGATTTGCCTCTGGATGAAATTCCATTTCAACTACAGGATAGGAGGCTACTTCTCCGTTATGATTTCTTGCAACAATAACCGCCAATTCATTTTTAAAAGGAATTAGTTTTTCTACAATACATTCTCCCTTTGGAAGGTTTTCTAAATCTTCAAAAGCTCTAACAATTTTAACACCTGTTCCATCATATCCAAAGCGTGCTGCTTTCCATACAAAAGGAAATTCTATGATATTATTTTGATAAGAGTGTTTTAACTCCTCTAAATATGCATAATGAAAGTAGGGTGCAGTTGGGATATTCTTGTCTTTATAAAAATTCTTTTGAGTTGCCTTACTTTGAATAATTCGAATGCTTTTTGGTGTTGGATATATGGTGAGACCCTCTCTTTCTAGAAGATCTAAGGCATCAATATTGACGTTTTCTATTTCAATAGTTAGTAAGTCTACCTGTTTACCAAAATTGTAAACAGTATTAAAATCCAAAAGGTTTCCCTGATGAAACTCATTGCATATTTGTGCACAAGGAGCTTCAGGTGACGAATCTAGTATACTTGTATAAATATCAAATTTTTGAGTTTCAGTAAGTAACATTCTACCCAATTGACCTCCGCCAAGAACCCCTAGTTTAAAATCTGATGAAAAATAATCTTTCAAAACGATGTGGTATTGATATAAAACACAAAAGTACACATTCTATTATCTATTTCGTAATATTAATAATTGGTGATTCTAAGAAGCGAACCATTTACATTATCCACCAAATATTCATTTGCAAAACATGTATTCCCATCTGTTAAAGGTGCTCCATTTAAAATATTGAACTCACTATCGTCACAAGAGCATAAAATTCGCAGATTACTCCCTACAGTCATTTGTGAGCAAGAGGAAAGATTTTGCCCTGGACATAATCTGTCAAAAGCTTTAAATTGAACACCATTTAAGTTGTAAACAATTAATCCTTGCAATCCACCACCTGTATAGGCCCATCCTCCTGGAACCTGTAAGTCTATAAATTGAGGAAGGTCTAGGTTTATGGTTTCGTTTACAGTTACAAAAGGAAAACAATTATTATCAATAGCATTATTTGTACATCCTAAGTATAAAAATATAGTGACTAAAAAAAATATTTTTTTCATATTGAATTTTTTCAGAATTGCTTTAAAAAAGTACAATTTACAATTATTTTGTACATTTGTAGTCTAAATCTCATCCTGTAAGGCTATGAGATTTTCTATTTTATATTGAAGGTTATTTTAATTAAAAACAACCAAAAAGTTTCAAAAATTAGAAATTATGAGTGAAGTTTCCTATTATACCCCAGAAGGATTAAAAAAGTTAAAAGAAGAATTATTACAGTTAGAGCAAGTTGAAAGACCAAGAGTAACTCAAGAGATTGCAGATGCAAGAGATAAAGGTGATCTGAGTGAAAATGCTGAATATCATGCAGCAAAAGAAGAACAATCTTTGTTAGAAACAAAGATAGCGAAGCTTAAAAATGTAGTAGCAAGTGCTAGAATTATTGACGAATCTCAATTAGATGTGTCTAAAATCTTAATTCATTCTAAAATTAAAATTAAAAACATATCCAATGGGATGGAGTTTTCATATACCCTAGTTGCTGATTCTGAATCCGATATTAAAAACGGGAAATTATCTGTAAACTCTCCGATAGGTAAAGGGTTATTAGGTAAAGAATTAGGTGACAATGTGGAAATTAAAGTGCCTAACGGGATTATGAAGTTTGAGGTTACCGAAGTTTCAAGATAAAAAAATAAAAATAGTTGAACGAAACGCTTTTCTTATGGAAAGCGTTTTTTATTTTTATAAAAATTGATAAATATGAGTATTTTTACAAAGATTGTTTCAGGAGAAATACCTTCTTATAAAATTGCAGA
>CAJXSU010000117.1 GCA_913061465.1 uncultured Flavobacterium sp. | reverse complement strand
ATGATAACCATTAGAAAAGCAACTACAGAAGATTTGTCAATTTTATATGAATTTGAGCAAGGAGTTCTTCAAGCTGAAAGGCCAATGGATAAAACCCTAAAGATATCCAAAACATATTATTATGATATTCCAAATCTTATTAGTGAATTAAATGTAGAGCTCGTTATTGCTGAAATTAATGATGTCATTGTAGGATGTGGATACGCGCGAATAAAGCAAGCTAGAGATTGTTTTCAGTTCGATCAATTTTCCTACTTAGGGTTTATGTTTACAAAAGAAGATTACAGAGGAAAAGGAGTTAATAAAACGATTATGAATTATTTGTATGATTGGTCTCTATCTAAAGGTATTTATGAAGTAAGATTAGAGGTGTATCCTTCAAACAATGCTGCAATAAAGGCTTATGAAAAAGTTGGTATGCAAGCAACGATGCATACCATGAGAATAGATTTGAGAAACAGATCATAAAAATTGATGTGTAAAACCTAAAAAAACATAAAATATAAAAGGAGTAATTGAATATATAGCTACTCTTCTTACTCCTTTTTTATTTTAAAACGTAAATACAGCTTTTTAATTAGCTCCCCATTCGCTTAGAGATTCAGTATTCATCTTAATATAAGCTTCATTTCCAGCTTCTTTAGAGAGCTCTAAAGATTTTTCAGCAACTGCTATAGCCTTTTCAGAATCGCCCATTTTAGCATAAATTAAAGATTGTTGTCTTAATTGCCAAAAAGCAGGCTTCTCTGTTAAAGACATTGCTTTTTCCATCCATTCATTTGCTTTTTTAATGTCTTTGTCTTGTTGGCTGTAATAGATTGCAGCATTATAATAATCTCCAGCTTTAGGAGTTGCTGCCATAACAGCAGCTATGGTTTCAGAAACCATTTCATCAGTTGGAACCTCAAATGTAACAGCAACATATGTTTTTTCCCAAAGAATACCAAGAACTGCAGTGGTTGATGTTACATCATTAATAGAGATGGTAAACGTTTCAACATTTATAGGAAAAGCTTGCACATTTACAGTGGTTTTTGCAGCTACTTTACTATCATCCCAATCTCTAGGAACTCCGCTATTATCAGACTCAGTATAAAACATCACTTCCCAAGAATCTTTATTAGGCACTGAGTATAATCCGTAAGAACCTGCTTTTAATGTTTGTCCGTCAATAATTACATCAGAACTAAAGGTAACTTTTGTGTTAGAATTTGCTCCTGTTCTCCATGTTTTTCCAAAGGCAACTAAATCACCAAAAATAGTTCTTCCTTTTACTCCTGGTCTAGAGTATTCTATGGCAACATCTGTTAATCCTACTCGTTGAGATACCATTCCTAAAGGACTTGGTTGTGGGGTTGTAATTTTTAATTCAACTACGGGTTCAGTTTCTTTAACTGTTTCAGTAGTAGTAGAATTGTTACAACTTGTTAGGGATATTGCAACTGTAAAAGCTACAATACGTACTGTTTTTAGAATAGATTTTTTCATGATTAATTTTAGATTATTGAGTTATAAAAATACAATTATTTTAAGTTGTTAAAAATTTTGTTATAATTCTTTTCCAGGTTTATAGATTTTTTTTGCACGTTTTAAAACATCTTGTTTATAATAAGCAACATCTTTAAATTTAGCTTTTATGTACGGAATGGCTTGATCATCAAAATGAGGAGAATTGGGGTCTCCACTCTGGCCTCCAGCTAATATTGTTTTAGCAGTTACTTTTTCTCCAAACTCTACAACAGCTACAAAGCTATTTCCAGAAGTTCCATACTGACGCTTGGTTTGGTCTCCAAACTGAGTCCCAAAAGAAGCCAAAGCTCCCCATCTACCAGAGGCCATTCCTACAGGAAAACTTTTTTTAGTATCATCAAAATTTTGAAAAATCTCCCCATTATTCCTTTGATATCTATTAAACTCTCCCCACGGAGTTTTCCAAGAGCCAAAATCTACGGTTAGTTTTTGTAAGCTTTCTTCAAATATGGCTAGACGCTCTTTGGGTGAAGAACCAACACTCATATATTCAAAACGGGCCAATCTTGAAGTTCTTTTTCCCAAAGACATTATTGGAATTTTTCCAGATTTATAATAGGTATTAATGTAAAATTGAGCTAAAGTCATTTCTATGGAACTTATAGAAACTGTGAAATTCCATTTTTTTAGTAATTCAATAGCCTCTTTAGCTTCACGAGATTTTACAGGTGTTTTTTTAGCAGCATCTAACAATCCTGAAATAAGTTTTTCTGCTCCAGGAAGATAAGGGTCGTAAGCAAGTTTAATTAAAGATTCTAAAGTAAGGTCTTCTGCTTTTTTTAACAGGGGAATGGCATGCATTCCTCTAAAGTTTTCTGGATAGGAAGACATATATTCTGGGTAATCTTCTTTTTTAGGACTGTATTCTGCAGCAGAACTAAATGGAGTAGAATTACAGTTTTGAATCCAATGAGTAGGAGGGTTCTTAACAAAAATATTATCTTCTAATTCGTGTAAGCCTTTCCAGTCTGT
>CAJXSU010000116.1 GCA_913061465.1 uncultured Flavobacterium sp. | reverse complement strand
ATTTATTTTTTATTCCTGCATACTGAAAAAAAGAAATTAAAGTAGTTTGAGACATCTTAAAGTATTTCTACAAAACTAAGTAATAAATCGTTTTGTATTTTAGTAAAATGGCAGAACATTATGAATTAGGAAAAAAAGGAGAACAATTAGCCGTAAATTACTTGATGAATGAAGGGTATAAAATTGTAGAGAGAAATTGGAGGTTTCAGAAAGCAGAGATAGATATCATAGCGACTAAAGAAAAGATGCTCATTTCTGTAGAAGTAAAAACTAGGTCGAATAATGACTATGGGAATCCACAAGATTTTGTGAATCCAAAAAAAATTAAGTTAATGGTATTAGCTATGAATGAATATATTCTAAAAAGAAATTTAGATATTGAGCTTAGGTTTGATATTATTGCAATTACTAAAAATAAATCAAGTTTTAATGTTGAACACTTTCAAGATGCCTTTTTATATTTTTAATTTAATTCTTTTAGAATAAATTTCAAATCATCTATAGTTTTTGGAATAGAAATAATCTGCTTGTCCATTCCTAATACAAAATAACTTGGAGTAGAATTAATTTGATAAGTTCTTGCAGTGGGGTTTTCCCATTTTCCTAATCCCAAGACATGGTGCCATCCTGGCATTTTAAGTTGATAATTTGACCATACATCATCTGAGGTTTCCATTGCAAAAGCGATTACTTTTGTATTGGTTTTCCCTCCCATATATTCGTAAATTTCTGGAACCTCTCTTAAACAATGAGAGCATCCTGTACTATAAAAAATAAGTAAATAATTCAACCCATCTTTAAGTGTGGATAGCTTTAACTCTTTTTTGTTTTCATACCATGTAATCTCAGGAGCAACTCGACCTATAGCAATTCTTAATTGAGCTAATATTTTGTTTTTTAATCTAATATTTTGCTTTTCTTTTGGAAGTTTGTCGAAATAATTAGCAAATAAATGGTCTACTAAGGTTGCATTTTTAATTTCAGAAAATTCTGAAACAAGATAATTTATTATGTCGGCTTTAAAAGAAATAGTTTTTGCTTTTGCTATGGCTACTTTGCAAGATTTTTTGTAAAATTCCTCTTTTTGTTCAGGATCTACTGCAAAGTTTAGGCTTAATACATATTCTGAAATTTTATCAAATAGAAAAGTAGAATTATAAAGTGTTTTATTTGAAAAGTCTACATAATCAAAAAAATGAGCGATTGAACTATTGATGTAATTTAAAGGTCTCTCAAAAATCTCAGGAGAATTATACCTCAGTGACGCCTTTATAAAATGATTGACTAGTTTTCCTTCAGAGTTTCGGATATAGTCTTTTTCTACCTCTTTTACTTTTGCTAAACTATTAGTATAAGCTTCTTTAATTATTGTAGAAGGATTTCTGAAATATTCACTTTGCAAAGAGTCTAAGGTAAATTGAGCTTCATATATTTCTTTCGTAAAAGAGGAGTAAAGTTGATTTTCTATTGATTCCTTAAAAATAATTGTGTTTTCTGAATCATTAGGATTGAATTCAAATATGATATCTTCCTTATTAAAGAAAAAATCTATGAATCCATTTCTTTTCATGCTATGTTTAATCCGGTAAGCGCCTAACTTTGCTTCATTTGGTAATGAAAATTCAAAATAACCCTTTTCACCTTCTTTCCTTACTTGTGTGTTTTTTATAAAAATTTGCTTTGTGCCTTCAATTTTATACAATAACACCCACGAAGAATTCTCTGTTGGGCTCATTGTTCCTTTTATGCTAAATTGTGAGTATGAGAGAGAGCTTATAAATAAAAATAAAACAATGATTTTTTTCATAATAAATAACTTTAATTCAAAACTTAACAAGTCCAAAATTACAGTTTCTTTCTTTAATTATGTACTTTAGATTTAAATAAATTAGTAATGAATTTTCAAAATAAAGTAATCTGGATTACCGGAGCTTCCTCAGGAATTGGAAGAGCTCTAGCTATAGAGCTATCAAATCAAGATGCTTTATTAATTATTTCAGCTAGAAGTAAAGCCGCCTTAGAAGTTGTAAAAAAAAGCTGTAAAAATCCAAGTAATGTGTGGGTTTTACCACTAGACTTGGAAGCACATAGTTCATTCATTAAAATTACAGCAACAGCAATACAGATATTTGGAAAAATAGATATTCTTGTAAATAATGGAGGCATAAGTCAACGTTCATTAGCAGCAGAAACTAATATTTCAGTTGATAAAAAAATTATGGAAGTTAATTATACAGGTACAGTGGCATTAACCAAAACTATATTACCACATTTTATAGAAAACAATAAGGGTCAGTTTGTAGTAACTACAAGCATGGTTGGTTTAATTGGAACACCTTTAAGATCTAGCTATGCAGCATCAAAGCATGCTTTACACGGTTTTTTTGATAGTTTGCGAGCGGAGGTATTTGATTATAATATAGCTGTGACATTAATTTGTCCTGGTTTTGTTTATACGAATATTTCAATGAATGCACTTACTGGAGACGGGACTTCACAACAAAAAATGGATACAGCTACCGCCAATGGAATTTCACCAGAACGATTTGCCAAATTAATGGCAAAAGCAATTCACAGTA
>CAJXSU010000115.1 GCA_913061465.1 uncultured Flavobacterium sp. | reverse complement strand
CTGTATCACTTGATCATTTTGGGAATACAAATGATAATGCTAAAGCTAAAGTTCTAGCAAAAACTCTTGACGATGCAACTGAAGCATTTTTAGATCATAAAAAATCACCATCGAGAAAAGTAGGAGAATTAGACAATAGGGGAAGTCATTATTATTTAGCTTTATATTGGGCAAAGGCATTAGCAACACAAAATAAAGATTTAGAACTTAAAAACCAATTTTCTAGTATTGCAACTGAATTAAGTGATAATGAGAAAATAATTTTAAGAGAACTTAATGAAATACAAGGTGAGGCAACTAACATTGGTGGTTATTATCTTCCTAATGAAAAAGCAGCGAATAAAGCAATGCAACCTAGTATAACATTAAATAATATAATAGAAAGTATTTAAACAAAAAACAAGTAGTAATCAAAAGAGTGCAATATTGCGCTCTTTTTTTTTACCTTTAATTAATTTCCACCTACTTTTACTAAAAAAGATATAGTAAAATCATTTTTTTGAAATTTTTATGAGTGATAAAAAAACTACTGAACAGGATTCTAATTACAATCATTTAGAAAAAATGTCTTTATCCGAATTATTGACAAATATTAATAAAGAAGATAAAAAAGTAGCTTTTGCAGTTGAAAAAGCAATCCCTCAAATTAAATATTTAATAGAACAAGTAATTGAAAAATTAAATAACGGAGGACGATTATTTTATATTGGAGCTGGCACAAGCGGACGATTAGGGATTTTAGATGCCTCAGAGTGCCCACCCACTTTTGGAGTGTCACATGAGTTGGTAAAGGGATTGATTGCAGGAGGGAATGTAGCCATTAGAAAAGCAGTTGAATTTGCAGAAGATTCTTTAACTCAGGGATGGAAAGATTTACAAAATTATAATATTTCATCCAACGACGTCGTGGTTGGAATAGCAGCATCTGGAACTACTCCTTATGTAATTTCAGCAATAGAAATGTGTAATAAACATAATATTATTACAGGTTGTATTACTTGTAATGAAAACGCTCCTTTGAGTCTTGCTGCTAAATTTCCAATAGAAATAATAGTAGGTCCAGAGTTTGTTACTGGTAGCTCTAGAATGAAAGCAGGAACAGCTCAAAAAATGGTTTTAAATATCATTTCAACAGCAACAATGATTAAATTAGGTAAGGTAAAAGGGAATAAAATGGTAGATATGCAATTATCTAATCATAAATTAGTTAATAGAGGTATCAATATGATATGTGAAGAATTATCTATCGGTTCATTTGAAGCTAATATATTACTAGAAAAATATGGGAGTGTCAGAAAAGCAATTGAAAACTTTAAATAATGCCTATAAATCAAGATTTAGCCGCTAAAGGATTTAGAAAATTATTAATTTTATTAGGATTACTAATTGCATCACCTTTGCTATTAACAATTTCCTTTAAAGCCTTAAAAATATATAAAGAAGGTTATCTTTTTTACATCAGTGTTACAGGAATAGTTCTATCCTCAATTCTAACTTTTTTTACATTATTTTTTGCCTTTAAAACCTTTAAAACATTAATGGACGCACTTTTTTATGAAAAATAATTGTAAGTTAAATAGGGATGCCTATAATTTACTTTAAATAATGACCTCAAAAAAACTAGTTTAAAATAGATGTTTTGATTCTTGTTATCGAATCAATTTTTTGTATTTGATTCTTTTTGGCATCAAATCTCCACCTAATCGTTTCTTTTTATTTTCCTCATATTCTGAGAATGAACCTTCAAAAAAATAGACTTGACTATCACCTTCAAAAGCTAAAATATGAGTACAAACTCTATCTAAAAACCATCTATCATGGCTAATTACAACTGCACAACCAGCAAAGTTATCTAAACCCTCTTCCAAAGCTCGGAGTGTATTAACATCTAGATCATTTGTAGGCTCATCCAATAATAAAACATTACCCTCTTCTTTTAGCGTCATCGCCAAATGCAATCTGTTTCTTTCTCCCCCCGAAAGTGTACTAACTTTTTTATTTTGCTCACTTCCAGAAAAATTAAAACGGCTCAGATAAGCTCTCGAATTTACTTGTTTTCCACCCATCATTACTAAATCTTGTCCATCAGAAAAATTTTCCCAAATAGATTTTCCAGTATCAATATTTGAATGTGCTTGATCTACATAAGCAATTTTTGCAGTTTCACCCACATTAAAGTTCCCTTTATCTGCATTTTCTTCCCCCATAATCATCTTAAAAATAGTAGTTTTACCAGCACCATTGGGACCAATAATCCCAACTATTCCAGCCTGAGGTAAATTGAATTCTAAATTTTCATATAATAATTTATCTCCGTAAGCTTTCGATACTCCGGTAGCTTCAATAACATTATTTCCTAGACGAGGACCATTTGGAATAAATATTTCTAGTTTTTCTTCTTGTTGTTTTTGATCTTGACTCATCAAGCGCTCATAACTTTTTAAACGAGCTTTTTGCTTGGTTTGCCTTCCTTTAGCTCCCTGCCTAACCCACTCCAACTCTCTTTCTAAAGTTTTTTGACGTTTTGAAGCTGTATTACTCTCTTGTGCCAGTCTTTTAGATTTTTGATCTAGCCATGATGAGTAATTACCTTTCCATGGAA
>CAJXSU010000114.1 GCA_913061465.1 uncultured Flavobacterium sp. | reverse complement strand
TGACTTCTCGTTCTTATGAAACTAAAGAAGGAGAAAAAAAATACATTACAGAAGTGGTTTGTAATGAATTATTGATGTTGGGCGGAAAGTAAAAACAATAAATTTTATGAAAAATAAAAGGATGCCACTAGGCATCTTTTTTTTTACTATTTTTGATTTATAAATTAATGATAGTTTTCATGAAAAAACAATTGATAAGGTATTTTTTAGAGTTTTTAGTCATTGTATTAGGAATTTCAATTTCATTTTATCTTGAAAAACAAAATGCTATTAAATATAAGGAAACTCTAAAAAATCAATCTTTAAGTAGAATCTTAACTAATTGCAAGGTTGATCATGAAGATTACTTATTTAACCTTGAAGCACAAAAAATTGCTATTAAATCTGGTCAATGGATAGTTGATAATCAAAGCCAGTTAGCTAAATTTTCTAGAGATTCCATTGGTTATCATATTGGAGCAGCCATATCAATCAATACTATATTTGTTGACAATCAGGAAGAATATCGAGGGCTTCAAAACTCAGGGTTGATTGAATTAATTGATAATGAATCAGTAGTGACAGCTCTTCAAAAAAAATATATATATCACGATTTTTGTAAGCAAATAGAAGGCATGATTGATTTGAGAGCCAATGCAATCCTAGACTTTCTATATACCAATACAAAATACAATAGTAATCAGGTAAACGCTCTTGGTTTTCAAATAGATCGAACCTATATAGGGAATTTAAAAATTCCTCAAAAGATAATTCAACAAATACAAGATAAACTTTGGTTACGTAATTATTACAAAGGTCGAATTCTTAGGGGTATAAAAACAGATGAGAGTTTGGTCAAACAAATTAATGATGAAATTGGAGCTACTAAAAAAAGTTAATGTTGAGCTAATAGGATTTAAGTTCAGAAAAAAAGATTAACTCTTCCGTATTTATATTTAGATTATCAGTATATTAGAGATGTTTTTTAAATTAACTGTAAAATCAAATGGCAAAATTTAAATATTTTTCGGCTTTTATTGTTCCTCTTCTTGGATTATTGACATTTAATACAACAGGTTATTTTGCCTACATTGGAATTTTAAGTTTATATGTTCTTGTGCCTGTGTTAGAAAATATTTTACCGCCAAATACTTATAACTTTACAAGTGTTGAAAAAGAACTAGCAACAGAAAATATTTTTTACGACGTAGTCTTATACCTTTCAGTGCCATTACATTTGTTTGTGGTATATCAATTTTTAATTACAGTTTCAGACCCCACTATGCCTTTATCTGATTTGATTGCTTGTATTCTGTTTATGGGAACTATTCTAGGGGTCAACGGTATTAATATAGGGCACGAATTAGGTCATAAAAAAGATCATAAATTGAAACAATTTTTAGCTCATATATTATTATTAACTGCCATACAAAATCATTTTATGACCTATCATAATTCCGGTCATCACAGAGATGTAGCTACACCAAATGATCTTACATCTGCAAAAGAAGGCGATATTTTTTATTGGTTTGCATTGAAATCCCAAATAGGAGGTTATTTTAAAACATGGCGAATAGAAAAAGAGAGGTTGAGGTCTTTAGGAAAGTCTTCATTATTCAACCCAATGATCTTTTTTACATTTTTATCGATATCTCTTTTTGTTGGGATTAATTTCTTTTTTGGGTTAAACGTAACAGCTATTTACTTTATCACTGCTGTTTATGGAATTTCAGTTTTAGAAGCACAAAACTACTTTTCTCATTATGGCCTTCGCAGAAAAAAGAAAGCTAATGGAAGATATGAACGAGTAAAACGAGAACACTCATGGAATTCAGATCATATTATTGGTAGAGTATTATTGTTCGAATTAACAAGGCACTCTGATCATCACCATAGTGGCGCAAAGCCTTATCAAGTATTAGAATCAAAAGATGACAGCCCTACACTCCCTTATGGCTATCCAGCGATGTTAATGTTGTCTTATTTTCCTTTTTTATTTAAGCCAATTATGAAAAAAAGATTGGACTTCTATAGAAATAAAACAATTACGACAACTTAATTTATTTAAAGGATTTTTTGAAATGCTTCATTAATTTTTTTAGGAATTGAGGTTGGTTGGTTGTCTTTTCGGTTTACAAAAACATGTACAAATTCTCCATATGCGTACGCAGCTTTTTCTCCTTTCTTAAAAATTCCTATTCCATAAGTAACCGAAGTTTTCCCCAACTTTTTTATAGTCAAGCCTGCTTCAATTTTATTTGGATAAGCAATGGCTTTTATATAGGTGCAATTAGAGTGAACAACAACACCAATAATAGAAGCATTGATAGGATTAAAATCAGCAAATTCAATCAGATATTGATTAGCTACGGTATCAAAATAGGAATAATAAACGACATTGTTTATGTGACCATAAACATCATTATCAGCCCACCTAGTCGTAATAGGGTGAAAGTAAGAATAATCTGATCGGTGAATTAGTTTTGCAGATTCCATATTATTATTTCCCTATAAATTTAGGTTTTCTCTTCTGTAAAAAAGCAGACACTCCCTCAACTAAGTCATGACTGGCAAAAGCAGCTGTTTGTCTTTCTGCTTCATATGCAATTGTGCTATACAAATCATTGTCCATGG
>CAJXSU010000113.1 GCA_913061465.1 uncultured Flavobacterium sp. | reverse complement strand
ACCCCCAGAGGCCTATGAAGCCAAAGAAATTCTTCAAATTTTAGATGACAAACCCTTAGTTACAGAACGTCAATTGAAACATTGGGAATGGGTTTCCACTTATTATATGTGTGGTTTAGGGGACGTTTATAGGGCAGCATTACCCTCGGCTTTTCTATTAGAGAGTGAAACAGTTATTTTTAAAAATGAAACTTTTGATAATAATGAGATCTTAAATGATGAAGAATTTCTCATTTATGAAGCATTACAACACCAATCTCAATTAACTATTCATCAAGTAGTTGATATTCTTGGGAAAAAGAAAGTTTTACCAATTATTAATGAGTTAATTCAAAAATCTGCAATTTATATTAAAGAAGAAATTTATGAGCAGTACAAACCAAAATTAATTAAGTATGTGCGTTTACATGAAAATTATAGCTCAGAGAATTCCCTAGAAAGCTTGTTGATTGAATTATCAAGAGCCAAGAAACAACGTGATGTTTTATTGACTTATTTTCAACTGGAAACTTCCAAAAAACCAATTAAAGTTAAAGAATTGGAAACCGTTTCAGGAGCTTCGTCAGCCATCATAAAAGCCCTCGTAGATAAAGATATTCTTGTGTATTATGTAATACAAACCGATAGAATTTCCTATCATGGAGATACTAATGATCTGCAAGAACTTAATGAGTTTCAAGAACAGGCACTAAAGGAAATTAAAACTTCTTTCAAATCCAAAGAAGTAACCCTATTACACGGAATTACTAGTTCTGGTAAAACAGAAGTATATACAAAACTCATAAAAGATACTTTAGATTCAGGCAAACAAGCTCTATTTTTATTGCCAGAAATAGCTTTAACAACTCAAATTATTGTTAGATTACAACACTATTTTGGCAATCAAATATCTGTATTTCATTCCAAATATTCTATGAATGAAAGAGTTGAAGTTTGGAATAATGTATTAGAAAATAAATCAAAAGCACAAATTATTTTAGGGGCACGTTCCTCTATATTTTTACCATTTAAAGATTTAGGATTAATCGTTGTAGATGAAGAGCATGAAACCTCCTACAAGCAGTTTGAGCCCTCTCCACGATATAATGCTCGTGATGCTGCCATTGTATTATCTCATCTTCATCAAGGAAAAATATTATTAGGTTCTGCAACTCCTTCTTTAGAATCTTATTTTAACGCTACTGAGAAAAAATATGGTTTTGTTGAATTAAAACGTCGTTTTGGTGAGGTTAAATTACCAAAGATTCAATTGGTTGACATTAAAGAAAAGCAGCGTAAAAGAGAAATGACTGGTCATTTTTCAGATACTTTATTAAAACAAATCCAAGAAGAATTGGATGAAAAAAAACAAGTTATATTATTTCAAAATCGTCGAGGTTTTTCTCCGGTAGTAGAATGTAAGACTTGTGGCGTCTCACCTCAATGTCCTAATTGTGATGTTAGTTTAACTTTTCATAAATACAAGCAGGAACTAAAATGTCATTACTGTAATTACCAACGAGCCATGCCCAATAGTTGTGGAGCGTGTGGGAGTAACACTCTCAGCACAAAAGGTTTTGGAACAGAACAAATAGAATTAGAACTCAAAGAATTATTTCCCAATCATATTATTGGTAGAATGGATTTAGATACCACTCGTGGTAAATTCGGGTATCAAAAAATTATTGGTGCTTTTGAGGCAAAGGAAATAGATGTTTTGGTAGGAACACAAATGTTGTCCAAAGGATTAGATTTTGATAATGTTTCTTTAGTTGGAATTTTAAATGCTGATATGATGCTAAACTTCCCAGATTTTAGGGCACATGAACGTGCATTTCAATTAATGGTTCAGGTATCTGGTAGGGCAGGACGTTCAAAAAAACAAGGAAAAGTAATCATACAAACATACAATCCATATCATCAAATATTACAACAGGTTTCATCGACTGATTATATAGCTATGTTTAAAGAACAATTGCAAGATCGATGGCAATATCATTATCCTCCGTATTTTCGTCTGATTAAAATAACTTTAAAACATAAAGATTATCAAAAAGTAGATACTGGCATTAGTTGGTTATCAAAAGCATTGCAAAATGTTTTTAGAGAGCATGTTCTAGGTCCATCTGAACCTCATGTTTCCAGAATTAGAAATCAGTACATAAAAAATGTAATGATTAAAATTCCACCTAAACAATCTATAGGAAAAACAAAACAAGAGATTGATAAAATCAAAAACACCTTTCAAGCAGTAGCAGACTTTAGACCCATTCGTTTTATTATAGATGTAGATGCTTATTAGACATCACAAGTTTAAATGACTTCTTTATTAAAAATAATAAATAAAACAATCATACAAGTAAAGATTAGCTGTTTATCAATTCCTACTCATTTTTTATAATATGCTACCTTAAAGCAATGTTTTATATTTCTTACAAATCTTTTTTTTAATTAAAACTAAACTTAAGTGTAATAAAATTAAAATACTGACACTAAATAAAAAAACACTAATTATGAAAAAAATCACTTATTTACTCCTTACATTATTAATTACTTCAAGTTCACTTTTTGCACAAAAATTAGAAAACTCAACGCTTTGGAAAATTACAGGAAATGATTTAAAAGAAGCTTCTTA
>CAJXSU010000112.1 GCA_913061465.1 uncultured Flavobacterium sp. | reverse complement strand
GCCATAGTAGTTACATTACTAACGTCCCAATTTCCAATATCTTGATTAAAAGCATGATCGCCGACAAACATTCTGGACATATTAGTTACATTAGCAACATCCCAACTACTTATATCTTGATTAAAACTACGTGCTTTATCAAACATCCCACTCATATCAGTAACATTACTAACATCCCAACTACCAATATCTTGGTTAAAAGTTTCTTTACGATCAAAAAGATATGTCATATTAGTTACTAGTGAAGTGACTACTTTAGTCAAATCTTTACTGTTATCTGCCATTGATTTTAAAGTAGTATTATCTACAGCCGTGTAAGTAACTCCATTTAATTCTCCTGAAGTCCCTGCTGTAACACCATCTTTAGCTTTAATAGTTATACCATTATCATCTAAATAAAAAGGAGGTAATGATTCACCAACAACGGGATCATCACCAACAATGGGATCATTACTATCGACACAATTGGTGAACAAGACAAGTGAACAAAGAAAACTTAAGAAGAGGAGGTTTTTGATGTTTTTCATAATACTATTTTTTGTAATTTTTATAAATTTAGGTTCTAAATTATTTAAAAGTTATGCCAAAGGTTGTCTGTAAATAATAAAGTTATTCTTTTATTCATTATTTTTTTTACAAACGAAAAGGTCTCATTATTTCTTTTGTAAAGCAATTCGCAAATCTTAATTAAAGTCTAGCACAATTCTCATCCACATTCCCGATAAAGAATTTCCTGGGTCATCTTCGGTACTCAAAATAGGAAAATTATAAACAGCCGAGGTCATCCCTGTGCTTTCATTGGCAAATACCTCTACACCTAGTTCACCTAAAGATGAATAATATTGTTCACGATATTCTTCGCTAAACACATCAATATCACTCATTCGCACATATTCGCCATTGTAATTCATATCAATACCAATAACATCTTCCCCTGTAAACGTGTGGGTTGCAATTGTAGAGGTCATTTGATTTCCATACAAGAAGGTATGATATTCTGACAACATTCCTGGTTTAAGGAATACTTGTTTAATCTCAAAGTCATCTATGTTGCAATCATCGCAAGGAACCATTTGCCCTTCCACCACTTTAAAAACGGTTGATTTCCAAGTATCCGATACCTCATGAGATATCCTTTTAATTTCACCTCCATCTCTACCAAGTAGATCAGACCCTGCATCTGCTTGAGCAAAATTTCTCATTGTTACAGCCGTGTCTCCTTCCATGTTATCCTCTGAACAACTAGCAAGAAAGAAACTAGCAGTAAGAATTAATACACTTGTCAATTTTAATAAATTTTTCATATTGTAGTTTTTATCTACAGCAAATGTAATGGCGTTTTCAATACTAAATTGGAAAATGTTCTGAATGTCAAAGTAATGATTCAAACGTCAAGGTAAATATTGTCTATGCTAGTATTAGATGTTTCAAAGCATGAAGCAATTACGAATTCTTTTGAAAAAATTCCTTAACAATGGGTATATATTTTCTAGATACAGGAATTATTTCTGAATGGTTTATAAGCTCAATTTTTAAGCCTTGAGCATTTCCGGAGATATTTTTCACTTTATTTAGGTTTACCATATAAGAACGATGGCATCTTACTAAACTAGAAACTTCTTTTAGTTGTATTTCAAATGATGAAAGTGTAACTCGATGAGTTACTTTTTTCAATTTGTTTTCATCTAAAAAAAATATATCAGTGTAGTTTCCGTCTGCTTTTGCATAATTAAAATCGTTCTCTATAAAAGAGAAAGTTTCATTTTTTAAATCTGTTAAAATTTGATGTGTAACATGTCTGGAATCCTTTATAAACTCTTTTTTATTTTTTAGAATATTAGACGCTAAATTAAGGTTAGATTTAAGTTTTTGGTTAAAATCAAGGAATGTAATAAATGCTGTTGGAAAAACACCTACAATACATGTTCTACTTAACATTAACCAATAGTAATCCCAACTAAAAGGGATTGAATTCCTATAAATCGAATAAATGCTATTAAAGGTTGCAATTACAAGTATAATTAGTAGTAAAAATATTATTTGATATCCTACTTTCCAATTTTTATCAGAAAATAGATTAGGAAGCAATAATGGGGAAACATATAAAAAAAACACTAAAACAATAGTCGTAATACATCCAAAAAATGATATTTGAAACACATTATTTTCATTAGTATCTAAATGGAGATTAAAAGGCTTAAAGTATATTAAAAACAGAGTTATAAAAAGCCCGGATAATACTGCAATAATCAAATTTTTTAAAACTGGTCTTGGTGCTGGATATTCTTGGGCAAGTATTCTTAACATTCAATTTTTTATATTATATAAAAAAACAAACGTCCTGTTTATGGGTCTACGTTTCCGAATAACAGGAACTTTTACTTTCGTTTATTACTGCAAAAATAATAAACTACATTCTTAAAATGACGTTAAACTTTTTCAATACTATTTTGAACTGTTCTAATAATCGCTGGAAGAACTTCTATTAATCTTTGAGAGTATTTAAACGAGGTCCTTTTAAATAAAAAAACGGTTACACTATAATAGTATAACCGTTTTATTGTTTTTGTAGCGGGAGTTGGATTCATTTCTCCACGTTGTTCCGAAATGGGCCAAAAAGGAGAACAGCCCAAAGAAACTCCGATTGCTTTGCAATCTGATTTTTTCTTTTGT
>CAJXSU010000111.1 GCA_913061465.1 uncultured Flavobacterium sp. | reverse complement strand
GACATAAAATCCCAAACAGCAAAAACATGATCTTGTGTAAAAATCTTAATGTCTTCTACAGTTTGTAATTGTTGATAGAGCCTATGTGATTTTAACTCTTCTCGTAAACTTAAAATTTCTTTTTGAATGTGTTGTATGTTCATTAGTCTAGGTATTTAATAAATATTTCCAAATCTTTATCTCCTCTACCAGATAAATTAATAACCACTACTTGATCTTTTGTTAATGTTAACTTTGGCAAGACTGCCAATGCATGTGCTGTTTCTAAAGCAGGAATAATTCCTTCTATCTTTGTTAATTCGTATGCAGCAGTTAAGGCTTCTTGATCTGTTGCATTCATAAATATAGCTCTATTACTCTCATACAAAAAAGCATGTAGTGGGCCAACACCAGGGTAATCTAATCCTGCAGAAATAGAATAAGGCTCCATAATTTGGCCATAATCATCTTGCATTAAAATAGTTTTACTTCCATGAATAATACCTACTTCTCCTAATTGAGAGGTTGCGGCACTTTCACCAGAATGCACCCCTAAACCAGCTGCTTCAACTGCAATTAATTCTACAGTCTCATCATCCATAAAATGATAAAATGCTCCTGCGGCATTGCTACCTCCACCTACACAAGCGATGATAGTATCTGGTGTTGTTTTTCCTGTTTTTTCTTTTAATTGCCACTGAATCTCTTCGGAAATAACAGCCTGTAAACGAGCAACCATGTCTGGATGAGGATGTGGGCCAACTACCGAGCCAATCATATAGAAAGTTTCTGGATGCTGAATCCAGTAACGAATAGCTTCATTGGTAGCATCTTTTAATGTTTTACTTCCACTTGTAGCGGGTACAACTTTTGCACCTAACATTTTCATGCGAGCTACATTGGGTGCTTGTCTTACAATGTCTTTTTCTCCCATAAAAACAGTACAATCTAAGCCCATTAAGGCACAAACCGTAGCAGTTGCTACACCGTGTTGGCCAGCACCTGTTTCTGCTATTATTTTAGTCTTGCCTAGTTTTTGCGCAATTAGAATTTGACCAATTGTATTGTTTATTTTGTGCGCTCCAGTATGATTTAAATCTTCACGTTTTAAATAAATATGAGCCCCATATTTCTCTGAAAGACGTTTAGCTAAGTACAACGGACTTGGCCGCCCAACATAATCTTTTAACAAGCTCTTGTATTCTTGTTGAAATTCTTCAGATTCTATAATTTGAATGTAATTATCTTCTAATTCTTTTACATTCGGATACAGTAATTCTGGAACAAAGGCACCCCCATATTGGCCAAAGTACCCATGCTTGTCTGGATGAAATTTTGATTTCATATTATAACTGATTCTTAAAATTTATCACTTTTATACTATTTTTTAACCCTGGTTTATCTTCAAATTTACTGTTGATATCTACAGCGTAGATTGGCAGCCCAGATTTTTTTACTTCTTTCACTAATTGTGCATCATTTGGTCCAATTCCTCCACTTAAAAAAAAGGGTTTTGAAAAAGGATACTCTTTTAAAACAGACCAATCAAACTTAACACCATTACCGCCTCTATCTTTTCCTTTGGTGTCAAACAGAAAATAATCTACTTCCTTTTCATAAGAAATTAAATCTTCAAAATAAGCATCATTTTTCAAACCAACTACTTTAATAATCTCAATTTTATTTGATAAAGACCTCTTTAGTTCTTGAATATAAGCTACAGATTCATCTCCATGTAATTGTATGGCTTGAAGCTGATGTTTTTCTTGTAATGAAACAACAGCGGCAATCTCTTCATTCACAAAAACACCCGTTTTCTTAATCTGCTTTGGTAGCTCAGGAATGGTTCCTGTAAAGTTTCTTTTGGAGCAATTATAGAAAATAAACCCCAAATAATCAGGATTCAAATCTGCAATAGATTTGATATTTTCTATATATTTCATTCCACAAACCTTTAGTTTCATTTTTTATCTAATTTGACTTATAAACGCCTCACATGCCTCTCCAGGATTGTCTGTCTTCATAAAGTTTTCTCCTATTAAAAAACCATTGAACCCATATTCTTTAAGACCTGTAATAATTCTTGGATCACTCAAACCACTTTCAGCGATTTTAATACAATCATCAGGGATTTGATTGGCAAGATTTACAGAATTCTCAATATCTACCTTAAATGTGTTTAAGTTTCTATTGTTAATTCCAATAATTTTGTTGTGGAGCGCTATCTTATCTAAATCTTCTTGGGTATGCACTTCATACACTACTTCCATTCCTAAATCTTCCGCTAATTTTCCGTAATTCTTAAGCTCTTCTTTTGTTAGACAGGCTGCTATTAATAAAATAACATCTGCACCTATGGCTTTGGCCTCAACAATTTGAAACCCATCTACTATAAAATCTTTTCGTAAGATTGGTTTAATAGTATTAATTGTTCTTGCTTTCATGAGATCTACCATGGTTCCTCCAAAAAATGAGGTATCTGTTAAGATAGATTGCGCCGCTACATTGGCATCTAAATATCCATTGGTAACATCTTCTATGGTTGCTTTATCGTTAATCACACCTTTAGAGGGCGACTGTCTTTTAAATTCTGCTATGATTCCTGTTGAATGAACCTCTAACAGTGATTTTTTTAACGAGATCGGAGTTCTCTGAAACAACGGACTTTCTACCAGTTTTTTTAGCGGTACGTCTGCCTTTATTTTAGTTATTTCCTTCTTTTTAAAAGCAATTATTTTATCTAGTATAGTCATTCTTAACAATTGGTAATTAGTTGATGTAAACACTGCGA
>CAJXSU010000110.1 GCA_913061465.1 uncultured Flavobacterium sp. | reverse complement strand
TACCAATAGTTAAGATAATACCAGCAATACCAGGCAATGTTAACACCGCATTAAATGAAGCTAAGATTCCAAAAAGAAATAAAATGTTTACCAGCAAGGCAATGTTTGCATAAACACCAGCTCTACCATAGTATACAATCATCCATACCAATACTAAAAGTATGGCTAACATAAATGATTGTGTAGATTGATCTATTGACTCTTGACCTAAAGAAGGCCCAACTACTTCTGCTTGAATAATTCTTGCTGCCGCAGGTAATTTACCAGCTTTTAAAACTGTTGCAATATCTTGCGCCTCTTCAATCGTCATACTACCACCAGAAATTGAAGTTCTTCCTCCAACGATAGCTTGATTTACAGAGGGAGCAGTATAGACATAATCGTCTAATACAACTGCTACAAAACCACCAACATTATCGCCAGTTAGTTTTTCCCATAGCTTAGAGCCTCTTCCGTTCATGGCCATACTAACTTCAGGATCATTTAACTGAGAAAAAACTTGAGCAGCATCTGTAATTACATCCCCTTGAATAGGAGCAATGTCATTTCTATTGGATTTTATAGCATATAAGCCGATTACCTCAGAACCGTCTGGATTAGTACTAGCTTTATAGTCCCATAAAAATTTTACATTTTTTATGTCATTGGTTCGTAAACTAATCACCTTTCTATCAGATAATAATTTATTCACCATAGCCGTATCACCAACTTTTGCTCGGGCAACTAAAGAACTAGCTTGTTGTTCAGATTGAACAAAATTTACATTTAAGTAAGTAAATAGCGACTTCTCCTGAACCTCAGTAGAATCTTTCACTTCATTTAAAATACTTTGAATATCACTTGCTTCCTCAACTTTCTCAGTTCCCTCTGCGTTGTCTTCTTTTAACATTTCAGTAACGACTGAGTTTGCAGAAAACAAATAGTTTTGAACTTCAACGTTAGAGAATACTTCCCAAAATTGTAATTCTGCTTTACTTGTTATAAGCTTTGTAACCCTATCTATATCTTTTGCTCCAGGCAATTCAATTTGTATTCTTCCAGAATTACCAATACGTTGAATATTAGGTTGTGTAACCCCAAACTTATCAATTCTACTTCTAAGTACTTCGAAAGCTGTATTGATAGAGCTATTTATTTCAATCTGTAATTCTTCTCTTACTTCTTCATTTGTTTTGTTGAAGTTTATCTTTTCACGAAGTGCTTTTGTACCAAATATTTCAGGATCACTAAGCTTTATTCCACTTGTCCCTGCAGCGATTTCAAATTCATTGAAAAATAAATCTAAGTAGTTGTCAGTATTATTTTTTTGAGCTTCATCTGCGGCCTTTAAAGCCTTTCTAAAAACCAAACTTTTAGAGTCATTGGATAAAGAAATTAGTACTTCTTTTACAGAAACCTGTAAAATTGCATTAATACCCCCTTTTAAATCAAGACCAAGGTTCATTTCTTTGTCTTTGATGTCATTGTAGGTAAATTGAGAAACTCCTAAATTTATAACCTCAAGATTGTTCACACTATCGAGGTATTTTTTCTCTAAATTAGCTAGTTCTCTTCCGTTATTTAAATCTCCTCTAGATTTCGCGTATTCTTTGGCTTCATCTTCTACCTTAGAGGTAAAGAATGAAAAAGAAAGTTGGTATAAACTCACCAATCCGAAAAGGATTGCAAATAATCTTATAAGTCCTTTGTTTTGCATCTTAGTTTAATTTTAGTCGACTTCTTTTTAAAACGTGCAAATATAGTATTTACAATAAGATTAGCCTAATGAAATTATGTATATTTACTCGCGTTTTAAGAGCTTTAAACTACTGCCAACAAAAAAACTGAAACCATGAGCCATCTATCTGATATTGAAATTGCACAGGCTAAGAAGTTAGCGCTTATTACTACTATCGCAAAAAAAATAGGGGTTAAAGAGGATGACATTGAAATGTATGGAAAGTATAAAGCAAAATTACCATTACACCTTATAAACGAAGATAAAGCGGCAGAGAATAACTTAATTCTTGTAACAGCTTTAACCCCAACACCAGCAGGTGAGGGTAAAACAACTATATCGATTGGTCTTACAGAAGGATTGAATAAGATTGGAAAACAAGCTACAGTTGTTTTAAGAGAACCCTCTTTAGGGCCAGTTTTTGGTATAAAAGGTGGTGCTGCAGGAGGGGGTTATTCTCAGGTAGTACCTATGGAAGATATTAATTTACACTTCACAGGAGATTTTAATGCAATCGAAAAAGCTAATAATTTGTTGTCTGCATTAATTGACAATAACATTCAAAATAAAGTTTCTAACTTAAATATAGATCCCAGAACTATACTTTGGAAAAGAGTAATAGACATGAATGATAGAGCGTTAAGAGATATTACCATTGGTTTGGGTGGAACTACAAATGGTGTTCCAAGACAAGATGGGTTTAATATTACACCGGCTTCAGAAGTGATGGCAATTCTCTGTATGGCTACAGATTTTGATAATTTAAAGCAACGTTTAGGTGATATATTTATAGGATTTACCTATGAGAACGAACCCATTTTTGCTCGCGATTTAAAAGCAGAAAATGCCATGGCTATTTTGTTAAAAGATGCCATAAAGCCAAATTTAGTTCAGACTTTAGAGGAGAATCCAGCCATAATTCACGGGGGGCCTTTTGCAAATATAGCGCAAGGAACTAATACAATTATTGCAACTAAAATGGGCTTAACTTTGTCTAATTACGTGGTAACAGAGGCTGGTTTCGGTGCCGATTTAGGTGCTGAAAAGTTTTTAAACATAAAATCTGCCTTTGCAAATTTAAATCCAAAATGTGTTGTTTTAGTGGCCACTATTAGAGCATTGC
>CAJXSU010000109.1 GCA_913061465.1 uncultured Flavobacterium sp. | reverse complement strand
CTTTTTGCAGGTGCAGCGGTTGGTGTTTCTCATTTGGTACAATCTACGAGAGCTGGTGCAGATTTTGGCTTTGGATTACTGTGGGTATTACTTTTAGCTACTATTTTTAAATATCCTTTTTTTCAATTTGGCCCCAGATATGCAGCTGCTACAGGAGAAACATTATTAGATGGATATAAAAAATTAGGAAAAGTAGTTTTAGCTATTAGTTATGCTATTAGCTTTTTAACCATGTTTATCATTCAAGCTGCAGTGACAATAGTCACAGCTGGTTTGGCTATCAATATTTTTGGAACTTTTGATTTATTTACTTGGTCTGTACTTATTACAATTAGCAGTATGATTATCTTGCTAGTAGGAAAATACAAATTGCTAGATGGTTTAATGAAATATGTAATTTTATTACTAACCATATGCACATTATTTGCCGTAACTGCTGCACTATTAAAAAACAATCAAGCTTTTAGTTTTGAACAAGTGATTCCAAAAGGAACTATTGAAATTACCTTTTTAATTGCCTTTTTAGGTTGGATGCCAACATCTTTAGATATTTCTATTTGGCAATCTATTTGGTCTGTAGAAAAAGAGAAAATATCACATCAAAAAATAACGCCTAAACAAGCTATATTCGATTTTAACGTTGGCTATATTGGCACCATATTCTTAGCAGCCTGTTTTTTAATATTAGGAGCTTTGGTTATGCACAATTCTGAACAAAGTTTTTCTAATAAAGGAGGTGTTTTTGCTGGACAATTGATAGAGCTATATACCAAGAATTTAGGAAATTTTGCTTATGTATTTATTGCAATTGCAGCTTTAACCACCATGTTTAGTACCACTATTACTGCTTTAGATGCATCACCAAGAGCTATGTCTAAAGCCAATGAATTGTTGTTTCCTACAAAAATAAAATTGAACTACTGGTTTTGGATAGTAGTACTGAGTTTAGGAACCTTTATAATTCTAAAATACTTTAGTGATAATATGGGCTTGTTGGTTAAAATAGGAACCATACTTTCTTTTTTAACAGCACCATTCTATGCTATTTTAAACTATAATTTAATTACTGGAAAACACACACCTAAAGAACATAGGCCTTCTATATATTTGAAAATCTTAAGTATCTGTGGAATTATTTTTTTAGTAGGATTTAGTGCTTGGTTCTTATTGAATTTATAATAGTTTTCTTCGTAACTTTGCATTATAAATTATCACAAAAAATGGCAAACGATACTGCTGTACTTCCTAAGCGAGTAAAAAAACCAGACTGGTTGCGTGTAAAATTACCTGTGGGTAAAAAATACACAGAACTAAGAGGCTTGGTAGATAAGTATAAATTAAATACCATTTGCACTAGCGGTAGCTGCCCTAACATGGGAGAGTGCTGGGGTGAAGGAACTGCTACCTTTATGATTTTAGGAAACATCTGTACTAGATCCTGTGGTTTTTGTGGTGTAAAAACCGGAAGACCCGAAACAGTAGAATGGGATGAGCCAGAAAAAGTAGCAAGATCAATAAAAATTATGGGCATTAAACATGCCGTAGTTACTTCCGTAGATAGAGATGATTTAAAAGATGGAGGGTCTATTATCTGGGCAGAAACTGTAGATGCCATTAGAAGAGCAAACCCTAATACAACTCTAGAAACATTGATTCCTGATTTTCAAGGAAAAACTTCACAAATAGATAGAATTATAGCAGTACACCCTGAGGTAGTTTCTCACAATATGGAAACAGTTCGTAGACTTACCCGAGAAGTTCGTATTCAAGCAAAATATGACAGAAGTTTAGGGGTTTTACAATACCTTAAAGAAAAAGGAATGAGAACTAAAACTGGCTTAATGTTAGGTCTTGGTGAAACAGAAGAAGAAGTGATTCAAACTATGAAAGATCTTCAAGGAGTAGGCTTGGATGTTTTAACAATTGGACAATATTTACAACCCACAAAAAAACACCTACCTGTAAAAGAGTTTATTACGCCAGATCAGTTTAAAAAATACGAAACCTTAGGCCTAGAAATGGGCTTTATGTATGTAGAAAGTGGTGCTCTAGTTCGTTCATCGTATAAAGCGCATAAGCACGCTATATAAAATATTAAGCCATTTTAATACACTATCACCTTGTATTAAAAGCAACCTGTTGATATTTTTAACAAATTTCAAAATTACTTAAAATAAAAACTAATTATTTATAAGAAATAGAAAAATAAATACCTTTTGGCATAATAGTTGAATTATAAGTTTTTTAAATCATTGTTATTTGATTTATATAAGGTAATTTGATTAGTTTTAGTTTAAAAACCATCTCTATATAGAGATGGTTTTTATTTAAATTATAGATTAAAACTTTTTAAACTTTACCTTTAGTTTGTAATTTTTTTGCAACTTCTTCAACCCTATCTAAGACTCGAAGTAAATTACCACTCCATAATTGAGCAATTTGAGCTTCTGTATAGCCTCTTTTTACTAATTCTGCAGTAACATTTAAAGTTTCAGAAGCATCGTTCCATCCGTAGATTCCTCCTCCTCCATCAAAATCTGAACTTATTCCTACATGGTCTAAGCCCATTTTTTTTACTAAATAATCTATATGATCTACATAATCTGCAACATCTACCGGTTTAGGATCTTCATCAGACATCATAGAAGCTACTTCTTCAGACATAGCTCTGTATGTTTTCATATAACGATCTCTTTCTGTGGTTTCTAGTTTTCTAATTTCATCCCAAGATTTTATTTCAAGACCTCTTTCTTTAGCTAAGGCTGTAACTTTTTCACTAAGTGCAGCTGCATGTGCTGAATGCTTTTCTGTACTCACATACGAACTAAATGCAACTGTTTGCACAACACCCCCGTTAGATTTCATCCATTCTAACTGCTCGTCATCTAAATTTCTACTATGGTTACACAGAGCTCTTGCAGATGAATG
>CAJXSU010000108.1 GCA_913061465.1 uncultured Flavobacterium sp. | reverse complement strand
GCATTAGAAATCCACATTTTTGCACCATTTAAAAGATAATGATCTCCCATATCTTTAAAATTAGTTGTCATTCCTCCTGGGTTAGATCCGTGGTCGGGTTCCGTTAATCCAAAACATCCCATCCATTCACCCGAGGCTAATTTTGGCAGGAATTTGTTTCGCTGTGCTTCATTTCCATATTTCCATATGGGATACATTACTAAAGAGGATTGAACAGATGCTGTAGATCTTACACCTGAGTCACCCCTTTCTATTTCTTGCATAATCAAACCATAAGAAATTTGATCTAAGCCTGCACCTCCATATTCTTCTGGGATGTAGGGGCCAAATGCACCTATATCTGCCAAGCCTTTAATAATTTGCTTTGGAAATTTAGCATTTTGAGCATATTTCTCAATTATAGGTGATACATCTCTTTTTACCCAATCTCTTGCAGCTTCTCTAACTAACTTGTGTTCGTCAGTTAGTAGGTCATCTATTTGATAGTAATCAGGGGCTTGAAATAAATCTGGTTTCATGTTTTTTGATTTGTTTACAGACTTCAAATTTAAAGAATAGATGTCAATTTAGGCCAGTTTTAAATATTTTTTTATTGGGTTAAAAATTTTGATAGTAATACATGAAAGTGATGAACTCCCTTTTCTCTTTTGGGTGAAAACCGTCCAGCTTTATAAAATGAAGAACGAACCCCTTTTTGTACGTTTTCTACCACAATTTCATCTTCTTTTTCTACTTTTTCAAGATTACTTCCTGCACCTTTATTTAATTTAGTAGGATCTAAAACATAGCTAATAAAAGAAACTTTTGTCTTACTTATCTCTAAAGGCTTTACTATATTAATAGATAATCCCCAAGGATAAAAGTTGAACATTATATTTGGGAAAACCCAAAAATAGTAGGCAGCTATTTTTTTTCCATAATCTATGTGATTTTGAGCAAATTCAAAGATTTCAGTAGCTTCATTTGAATAGCCAATTTGCAAATTACAATGCTCATAAATAATTGTTTCATAACTACCATAATCCAAAACTTCATTAAGGCCCTCGTGAACAAAAGGTACATGAAACCCCTCTAAATAGTTGTCGCAGTACAATGCCCAATTCGCATCAATTAGGAAGTCTTTTTGTAATGTTTTTTCAAGTTTAAATTCATCTATAGGTAAAAAACCTATTCTTTCATTCATAATATTAATCACCTCTTGAAAATCAAAACTTGGATTGAGTCCTGCAAATAAAAGATGCCCCCATTTTTTTAAAGGGAACCTATGAAGATGATCACAAGGTCTAGGGAAATTTTCAGCATCGGTAAACTCAGGCATAAATTCAAACTTACCCTGTAGGTTGAATCGTCTTCCATGATAAGAGCAAGTGAGTTTTTTTGTAAGTTTAGATGTTAATGCAAGTAAATTTCCTCTATGCGTACAAACATTTGTGAGACAACTAATAAGGCCGTCTTTATCTCTTGTTATGAGGAGGGGTTCTGTTAAAAAACCATCTAATAAAATGAACGGATGCACTGATTGTGCCTTATCAACTAAACTTTCATCACCTATCCATTGCCAAGATTTTAAAAAAATTTTTTCTTTAATTTTTTCAAAAATATCAGGATCTTTATAAAATGTAGCAGGGAGTGTTTCTGCTTTTGTAATGTCTGAATTGATGTTAAACCTCATTTTTAATTGTATCTTTCAAGAGTTTGATTCTAAAATTACACAAATTAAATGAGTTCTAATAACAAAAAAATTGGTTTGATAACAACAACGTCTTTGGTTGTTGGAAATATGATAGGTGCAGGGATATTTATTCTTCCAGCTTCTTTATCAACTTATGGGAGTATCAGTTTATTAGGATGGATTTTTACTGCATCAGGTGCTATAGTCTTAGCAAAAATATTCAGTAATTTGAGTAAGATCATCATAAATAAAAGCGGAGGGCCTTACGCGTATTCAAAAGAAGGATTTGGAGATTTTATAGGTTTTCTAGTTGCATGGGGATATTGGATTTCTACATGGATTAGTAATGCTGCTATTGCTATTGCAATTATTGGAGCATTGAGTTTTTTTTTTCCAATTTTAAAAACAAATTCATTATTAGCTGTTACTATTGGTTTATCAATGATTTGGTTTTTTACTTGGATTAATTCCAATGGGATAAGATCTTCAGGTAAAATTCAAGTTATTTCTACAGTATTAAAAATACTTCCATTACTATTTGTTATCATTTTTGGTGTATTTTTTTTTAGTATTGATAATTTTCCAAAATTTAATTTGACAGGAGAAGCTGACTTTACTACATTTTCATTAGTAGCTGCGTTAACTTTATATGCTTTTTTAGGTTTAGAATCGGCTAGTATTCCTGCTGAAAATATAAAAAATCCGTCAAAAACAGTTCCTAAAGCCACGATGCTAGGTACAATTATTAGTACATGTATTTATATTTTAGGGACCGTTGTTTTATTTGGAATTTTACCCACAGAAACTTTACAAAATTCTCCAGCCCCATTTGCTGAAGCAGCCCAAGTTATTGGGGGTAAATATGCAGGTTATTTTGTTGCTGTGGGAGCTGCAATTTCTGGAATGGGAGCACTTAATGGTTGGATTTTAATATTAGCACAAATTCCTATGGCGGCAGCAAAAGACAATATTTTTCCAAAAGTTTTTAAAAAAAACAACAAAAAAGGGGCCCCTATTTTAGGGCTCATTATTGGAAGCCTATTAAGTTCTGCGGTTATGCTAATGAATTTTTCAGATAGCCTAGTTACCCAATTTACGTTTATGGTAAACTTAACTGTTTTAGCCTGTTTGGTCCCTTATTTATTTGTTTCTGCAGCCTATATCATTATTGTCATTCAAAAAAATAAAGATACAAGTAGTATCCTGAAAACAGTCATTTTGGGTCTTTTAGGGTTTTTATATTCTTTATGGGCAATATACGGTTCAACGGCAGAAGTTGTGTTTTATGGATTTTTATTATTATTGCTTGGAATTCCATTTTATGTTTTAATGCAATGGAATAAATCTAAAG
>CAJXSU010000107.1 GCA_913061465.1 uncultured Flavobacterium sp. | reverse complement strand
ATAATTATTCTACCACTGTTTTTAGTCCAAGATTTAGATCATTAAACTTAAAATTTACCTACTGGCTCAATATTTAAAAAAATGATTATAATAAATTCAAAGAAATTAAATTGCTTGTCATTTTTATACTTTAAAAAACATTAACCCTTCATAGCTTAAATAAGATAGCAACTGTAAGCAAAAAAGCCTCGCAATTTGCGAGGCTTTTTTTATATTAGTTTTAGAACGGTAAATCATCTGGCTCATCACTTGTTAAGTCTGGAGCAGGTTGAAATTGTTCTGCTGGAGGTGCTTGAGTGGAGGCTGCTTGAGAAAGACTCTCTATTCTCCACCCTTGTACAGAATTAAAATACTTTGCCTCTCCTTGAGGATTAATCCATTCTCTACCCCTTAAGTTAATGGAAACTTTCACATCCTGACCAACAGAATAACTAGTTAACAAATCGCATTTATCTTGCACAAACTCAATCATAATCATTTGAGGATATTGCTCATCTGTAGTAACTACTAATTCTCTTTTACGAAACCCATTACTCCCAAAAGTTTGAACTTCTCCTATTAATTTAACTTTACCTATTACTTCCATAATTCTTATTTTAATAAAAGTACTTTCCAAGCACTTACTGTATCATTATTATCTAAATACTGTTGAGCAAATGTATGTTTTTTTACCATTTCTAAACCAATAAAATGTGGGTGTTCTTTTGCAAAGTTATCAACATCTTCATCTGTTGGCAGTTGATTAATATTTCCAAGCATACCTAAATTATTTCCTGTTAAAACCGAACTATTTTTAATGGCTGAAGGAATCTGATCTATACCTATTCCTAATGTAGAAACAGGCTTTGGAATTTCAAAAAAACCATCTCGTGCTCTAGAATAATAGCTACCTCCTGCTCTTGCAACCAAATCAATTTTATATTGATCAATCATTCCGTCTGCATCTAAAACTGTCTCGTTAATATGAATTTTAACTACTTCACATACAATCAAATTTCCAGCACCACCCTTATTTCCTGTATAAACAACATCTGTAACCTTACATTCAAATTGAACTGGTGACTCTGCTACTCTGAAAGGCTTAACTTCATCTGAGGGAAGCATTGTAAAACCCGCTTTTTCAAATTCATTTACACCTTCAGGATATTCTGAACTACTCAATGACATTTGTTGAACAATGTCATAATTTACGACGTTAATCACAACTTCTTTAACTTTTTCAACATTCTGCAGCGTATGTTTTGTTGTGTTTCCACGAACTCTTCTAGCAGGAGAAAAAATCATCATAGGAGGATTAGAGCCAAAAACATTAAAAAAACTGAACGGAGACAAATTTGGAATTCCATTTTTATCAATTGTACTAGCAAAAGCAATGGGTCTAGGTGCAACAGCACCTAACAAATAACCATGTAACTTACTTGTTGGTATTTCTTTAGGATTAATGGAAAGCATGAACTAATTTTTGTTAGGTAAATATACTATCAATTTTATAAATGAGTTATCCTTTTGAATCTAGTATATTTGTTTAATGAGTTTTTTTAAGAACACCTTACTGCTAAAACGAATTGTAATCCTTATTTCGTTTTCTATAGTTACATTAATACTTTGGAATACCTATTCCTTTTTTAAACGATTTAAAAATGAAGAGCGTTTAAAAATGGAAATAGTGGCAACAGCAATTAAAGAGTTTGCAACAAATCAAGATCTAAATGCTGATGTTAGTTTAGAAGATAAGATTATAAAAAGCAACACCAGTATTCCCATGATTTTAGTAGACGAAAATGGAAATATAGGAAGAGATTCTTACTTAAACATAGATACCATTAAAGCAAAAGATCCATCGTATTTAAAAGCTCAGCTTGAAATTATGAAAGAGCAAAATAATCCTATTGAAATTAACTTCGCAAAAAACAGAAAACAATTTATTTACTACAGAAACTCAGATTTATTAAATAAATTATCCTATTATCCATTAACCTTAATTTTAATTCTCGCATTATTTTTATCATTAATCTACATGATGTTTACCTCTAGTAAAATTGCTGAACAAAATAAATTATGGACAGGAATGGCCAAGGAAACGGCGCATCAAATTGGCACACCATTATCTTCGCTTTTGGGGTGGATTGCTATTTTAAAAATGGAAAATGTAAATGACAAATATGTTAACGAAATAGAAAAAGACGTATATCGTTTAAATACTATTGCTAACAGATTTTCTAAAATTGGCTCACTTCCAAAATTAAAAAAATTAGATATTATTTCAGTTACAAAAAATGCTTATGAATACCTTGAATATAGAAGCTCAAAACAGATTTCTTTCAAATTTATATCAAATGAGAAAAAACTCTTTTGTAATTTAAACGAAGAATTATATGAATGGGTAATCGAAAATTTAATTAAAAATGCAATTGATGCGATGTTAGGTAAAGGAAAATTAACTTTAAGCATTGCATCAGAAAACAATAAAGTAATACTCAATATTTCAGATACTGGAAAAGGAATGTCAAAATCTCAGTTTAGAAAAATATTTAATCCTGGTTTCACTACAAAAAAACGCGGCTGGGGATTGGGGCTGTCACTTTCCAAAAGAATTATTGAAGACTACCACACGGGTAAAATAATTGTAAAAAACTCCGAGGTTAATAAAGGAACAACGTTTCAGATTATTTTAGATAAAGTTACTTGATATATCCTCAGCTAAACTTTCAAAATCATTGGAAGTTAATTTTTCTTTTTCTATAAATCTCATATTGCTCATTGTATTAATAGGGATTAAATGCACGTGAACATGAGGCACTTCTAGACCTATAACACTCATGCCAATTCGTTTACAAGGAACTGTCTTCTCTATAGCTTTTGCTACGCGGTAAGAAAAACTCATTAAGTCTAAATACTCCTTTTGATCCAAATCAAATAACTTATTGATTTCTTTTTTAGGAATCACTAGAGTATGGCCTTTTGTGTTTGGGTTAATGTCTAAAAAAGCAAGATAATTATCATCCTCTGCAATTTTATAAGAAGGTATTTCTCCTGAAACAATCTTTGTAAAAATACTCA
>CAJXSU010000106.1 GCA_913061465.1 uncultured Flavobacterium sp. | reverse complement strand
GGTTTGTATTTGCTAAATTAGGTGCTTAAAACACGCAACAAACCATATACAAACACGTTATGCACAATAAAAAGCGACTCAAATTCTACAGCAAAAATGATATACAAAATATTGAAAAAACCGTTTTTCGGAAGTTTTATGGTAAAATGGAGAAACCCATTAACAGAAGATGAAAAAAAAGAATGGCAACAGATTTCAGTCAAGAGTAAGTCTGGTGGAGTTATTCAAGGACTATTTGCTAACTCAAAAACAGAAAATGAAAAAGCAACTATCGTTTTGGGTCATCCAATGGGAAAAGAAGCAAAGGGTTATTTTTTAAAGCGAGATTACACTAATCTACTACGAGAAAATGGCTTTAACACTATTGTATTTGACATTAATGGATTTGGAGAAAGTACTCACGGTAATTTTTCATACTTTGATGATATTACAGCCATTGGCCTAAAAGCAAAAGAATTAACACCAAATTTACCAATTGGTTATCACGGAATTTCTTTAGGTGCAATGTTTTCAACCATTTCATTTGCAGATGAAACTCATAAATATGATTTTGCCATTATAGAGAGTTCCGCTACTTCTTTAGCCGATTTTTGGGTTCGATTTCCTTTTGCATACAAAGTATTACAAGTTATAAATTTTTTACTGCCAAAATACAAGCGGAAAATAGAGTTTCAAGAGAAAATAAAGGAAGTAAAACACTTACAATCTATTTTGTATATTTATTCGGAAGCCGATACTTGGGTCCCTGTTTCAATGGGGAAAATTCTCAAAGCAAACACTGCTGTACCAACTGAATTTTGGTTAGCAAAAGATGCAGAACACGCAGAAATAATGAAATCACCTGATAAAAAAATTTATCAAGAGCGCATTTTGGAATATTTTAATAAAGAAATAGTAAAAGTGCATAACAAAGTATAAAAATAATAAGGTTTAAGTACCAAACCCAAAGTTGGTGCATATTAACAAAGACCGCCAAATTTACAATTTGGCTAAGTACTAAATCAAATAGTAAGTGCATTTAATCCCTTACTATTCTTATACTAGACGTTAGCGGTCAGGTAAGATAAAAACATACGATTAAAAAAATGATTACAAAAACCACAATATCTACGATTTACGAATGTTCATTGGAAAGAGCCTTTAAAACTCCAATGCTTTGTGACGTTTCAAAAGTTCACACTGGATTTGGATTAATGCCTAAAGTAACTCATACGACTGATGATGAAAACTGGGGGAAACCAGGGTCAAGTAAAAAGGTTTATGCGGAAAAATCATTCTCCCAAAAAGGAGGTTTTGCTTCGATTGACAATATACTTGAAAGAGATGAAAATAAGTATTGGAAAATTCAGGTAGATAATTTTCAGTCTTGGATGTTAGGTTTTTACAAGTTTGTTGGTGAATGGAAAACGACAGAAATAGAACCGAACAATGTATTGGTTGAATATACTTACTCATTGCATTCAGACAAGCCATTATTTTATCCTCTAAATTGGTTGTTTGCAAAGACATTTTGGAAAGCATACATGAAACGGGTGTTAGAAAATGTGAGACAAATGGCATATAACAATGAACCTTATAAATATGAATAAAGAAACCCGAACCGCTAACACTATGTATAAAACATAGCGATTTCGGGTAATCCGAAAGGTTCGAGCCTTTAATCAGCACCGCCAAATCTGCGATTTGGCATTAATGAAAAACAAAATGTAAATGCCAAATCGCAGATTTGGCTATGAGATAAACCGCAAATGTAGTAACTTTAAGTCGCTACGTTTCATACACTAAACGTTATGTGTAATTTACACTCAATCAAAGAAACAACTAACTAAATAAATTATGATTAGAAAAAAACTATTATGGGTTTTAACAATCTTTTTAAGCTTTAATTGCTATTCACAAATCTCTTTTGAAAAAGGGTATTTCATTGATAATACAAATCAAAGAGTTAATTGTCTAATCAAAAATGTTGATTGGAAAAATAACCCAACTGAATTTAAATATAAACTATCTGAAAACAGTGAAGTTATAAAGGCAACTATTAAAACAATAAAAGAATTTGGTGTTAATAATATTTCAAAATACATAAGAAGTTCTGTAAATATAGATAGATCTAGCGATATCTTCAATAATTTAAGCAATGATAAAAATCCTATATTTCAAAATAAAACACTTTTTTTAAAGGTTTTAGTTGAAGGTAAAGCTAACTTATATCAATATGTTAATAACAGGTTAAGAAGATATTTTTTCAATAAAGACAACTCTAATATTGAACAGCTAATCTTTAAAAGATATAAAATCACTGAGAAGAATAATGGAGAAAACAATAGATTTAGACAACAGCTATGGATTAATTTAAAATGTCCAAATTTTAAAATAAGTAAAATTAAAAATTTGGTATACACAAAAAGTGATTTAGTCCCATTTTTTATTAAATACAGTGAATGCCAAAATAACGAATCAATTAGTTTCGAACCAAAACAAAAACTAGATTTATTTAATTTAACAATCAGGCCTCGTTTAAATAATTCTTCATTTAAAATACTAAACTCACCTTTTAATCTTAGATCTACTGATTTTGGGAATAAGGTTGGATTGGGAATTGGGGTGGAAGCCGAATTTATTATACCCTTTAATAAAAACAAATTGGCAATAGCAGTTGAACCAACTTATCAAAGTTTTAAGTCTAAAAAAACTACTAGTGTAACTACTGTTTCAGGGGGTATATTAAATTCTAATTTCAATTACAATTCTATTGAAATACCATTAAGTTTAAGACATTATTTCTTTATAAAGAAGAATTCTAAAATTTTTATTAATGCTTCTTATATTTTTGATTTTGGTTCAAATTCATCAATTGAATTTACAAGAAATGATGGTTCACTTTTAAATTCAATAGATATTGAGAAGAAAAACAACACTGCTTTTGGTATTGGGTACAAACAAAATGACAGATATAGTTTAGAATTGAGATATATAACCAAAAAAGATATTATAGGACTTACAACTTTTAATGCAGCAGGCACAACTTGGAATTCAGAATATGAAACATTATCAATAATATTTGGGTTTTCATTATTTTAACAAAAAACACATAACACCGTATATAATTTATTGCTAGTTCTAGCCTACTTACGAAAGTCCTCGCGGACTTTCT
>CAJXSU010000105.1 GCA_913061465.1 uncultured Flavobacterium sp. | reverse complement strand
ACTGCTCGTCATCTAAATTTCTACTATGGTTACACAGAGCTCTTGCAGATGAATGGGAGGCTATAATAGGTGCTTTAGATAGTGAAATCATATCTTTAATAGATTGTTTTGATGGATGGGAAATATCAATCATCATCCCCAATTTATTCATTTCCTCTATAACTTGCTTTCCAAGATTACTCACCCCGTTATCTATCCATAAACTGTCTTTTTCTCCAGTATTTGAATCGCAAAACTGACTGTGGCCATTGTGAGATAATGACATATATCTTGCTCCTCTATCATAAAATTCTTTGACTCTAGAAATATCTAAACCAAGAGGATATGCATTTTCTACACCAATCATAGCAACTTTTTTACCAATACGATATAATTCTCTCGCTTCAGAAGAATTTACTGCTAAACCAATTTTATCTGGCGCAATTTCTTTTGTTAGTCTATGAATAGCATCAAACTTACTAATTGCATTTTCATATGCTTTTTTGTAACCCTCAGCAGTAAGAGGTCCTTGCCCTGTGTAAACAATGAACCAAGCAACATCTAGACCACCTGCTTTCATAGTTGGAAGATTAACTTGATTTCCTAAATCTTCAGTATAATTATTATCATTAGTGAAATTTGATACATTAATGTCTACGTGGGTGTCTAAAACCAAAACTCGATCATGAATTTCTTGAGCTTTCTCTAAAATTTCATCCGAATAATTCATTAAATTATTTTTTTGTTTCTGTTTAGAATTGCAGCCTATAATCAACAATGTAAAAACAATGATTTTAATAGTTTTCATATTTAATAATTAAACATTTTAATGAAGATAATAATTTAAAATTATTCACAAATTATAATTTTAGAATCTTTTTTTAATTATTGGATAAACCCTTGTTTACGCATCCAGTCATCATTAAACATTTTACCAACATACCTACTGCCATGATCATGAAATAAAACTACAACAACGTCATCTTTTGTGAAATGTTCTTTTAATTGTAAAAGACCTTTAACAGCAGCTCCTGCCGAATTTCCTAAAAACATTCCTTCTTCTTTTGCAAGCCTTTGAGTATAAATCGCAGCATCTTTATCGGTAACTTTGGTAAAACCATCTATTAAAGAAAAATTCACATTTAGTGGTAAAATATCTTCTCCAATTCCTTCAGTTATGTATGGATAAATCTCATTATCATCAAATATTCCAGTTTCATGATATTTTTTGAATACAGAACCATAAGTATCTATACCCCATATTTTAATTTCAGGATTCATCATTTTCAAATAGCTCCCAACACCTGAAATAGTTCCACCTGTACCGACTCCAACAACAAAATGAGTGACTTTACCATTTGTTTGTTTCCAAATTTCTGGGCCTGTACTTTTAAAATGTGCTTTGCAATTACTTGGGTTATCATATTGATTCACATACCAAGAGTTAGGAGTTTCTTTTCCCAATCTTTTAGATACTGAATAATAAGATCTTGGGTCTTCTGGCTCAACATCAGTTGGACAAACAACTACCTTTGCTCCTACTGCTCTAAGAATGTCAACCTTTTCTTTAGATTGTTTATCGGCCATAACAAAAATACACTTGTATCCTTTTATTACAGCTGCTAATGCTAGTCCCATTCCTGTATTTCCAGAGGTACCTTCAATTATAGTCCCTCCTGGCTTTAATCGTCCGTCTGCTTCTGCATCTTCAATCATTTGCAATGCCATTCTATCTTTTACAGAATTTCCAGGATTAAAAGTTTCATATTTAGAGAGAACCAAGCAAGGTAAATCTTTAGTCAAATGATTAATCTTAACCAGAGGGGTATTTCCTATGGTTTCTAAAATGTTGTTAGCGTATTGCATTAGGTTATAATTATCCCGTAAAGGAACAAAATATTTCAGAAATAACCTTCAAGCAAATGGTGTTTTCCTGAGAAAGTAATCAAGCGAATTTAATAGACGTTGAAGGTTGAATCTTTGTGATAATAATAGAGGGAATAATTAACATTATAAAACACAAAACTAGAGTTCCTATATTTAAAAATAATACAGCTAAAAAATCAATACTTATAGGAACTTCCGAAACATAATATGTAGAAGGATCAAGAGTGATAAATCCAAAATATTTTTGTACAAATAACAATGTTAATCCAATTAAGTTTCCCCAAAATAATCCAATAAAAATTAAATAAGAAGCATTGCATAAAAAGATTTTTCTTATGCTCCAATTAGAACTTCCCATTGCCTTTAAAATACCAACCATTGGAATGCGTTCTAAAATTAGAACTAACAATGCTGTAATCATATTTATACCAGCTACCAAAATCATAATGATGATAATAAACCAAGTATTATTATCAAAGAGCTCTATCCATTCAAATAATCCTGGATAGCTCGAAGCAATAGTAGTTGCATCTAGGGTTGAATCAATTTCATTATAAACTTCAACACCTATTTGTTCTAAATCATCAAAATTTTCTAAAATAACTTCAAAGCCCCCAACTTCATTTTCATTCCAGCGATTTAAACGCTGAATCTGCCTGATGTCTCCAATCATTATATTTTTATCAAACTCAAGAAAGCCTGTGTTATAAATTCCAGTAATCACTAATTTTCTATTTGATGGTAATTTAGAGGTCTTGTTTTTAAAAAAGGTAACATTGATAGTATCGTTTAACTTCAATTTTAATCTATTGACAATGGTTTTTGACAATAGAACATCTCTAGTTCTTTTTTGATTAAAATTTGGAACTTTTCCTGCTATTAAATATTCATTAAAAAATGTCCAGTCATAATCTGTAGAAACACCCTTATAAATAATTCCTTCAAAATCATTTTTTGTTCGAATCAACCCTACTTGATTGGCATAAATTTGAATATTTTTAACTCCTTTAATATTAGTGAACTTGGGGTAAAAGTTCTGATTTTTATCAATGGGAATCACTGAAACATCTGAATTGTTAGCATCATATTTCGTAATTTGTATGTGCCCATTGAAACCAGAAATTTTACTTCTAATTTTTTCACGTAAACCGTCACCTGTAGCAATAGCAATTAACATGATAACCAATCCTAATGAAATTGCTGTAATCGCAATTTTTATTATTGGGGACGAAATACTACTTTTATACTCCTTACCAGAGATAATTCGTTTGGCTACAAATAATTCGTAATTCAATGCTATGATTTTAAATGCACGTAAAAGTACAT
>CAJXSU010000104.1 GCA_913061465.1 uncultured Flavobacterium sp. | reverse complement strand
AGTCAGACCAAAACAAAATTAGGTTCTACAGAGATGGGAGGAGGGCTGCCAACGGTAAGAACATATATCAATGATTTTCTGAAAACACAATTAGATAATTATTTACACAAAAACTCAACAGTTGCAGAAAGTATTCAGAAAAAAATTCAACAAGCAGAGAAAGAGCGAAAAGAATTATCAGGTATTCGGAAATTAGCTAGAGATAGAGCAAAAAAAGCAAGTTTACACAATAAGAAATTACGTGATTGTAGAGTTCATCTAGGAGACATTAAAAAAGAAACTCATTTAGAAACAACCTTATTTATTACTGAGGGAGATTCTGCCTCTGGATCAATTACAAAATCTAGGAATGTAAATACTCAAGCGGTATTTAGTTTAAAAGGGAAGCCTTTAAATTCTTACGGATTGTCTAAAAAGATTGTCTATGAAAATGAAGAATTTAATTTATTGCAAGCAGCCTTAAATATTGAAGACGGCTTAGAAGATTTGCGATATAATAATATTGTTATTGCAACAGATGCCGATGTTGATGGCATGCATATTAGGTTGCTCTTGATTACTTTCTTTTTGCAGTTTTTCCCAGAATTAATTAAAGAAGGGCATTTGTATATTTTAGATACTCCATTGTTTAGAGTAAGAAATAAAAAAGAAACTTTTTACTGTTATTCAGAAGAAGAAAAAAGAACTGCTATTACCAAACTAAAAGGGAAACCAGAGATCACTAGATTTAAAGGATTGGGTGAGATTTCACCAAATGAGTTTGTACATTTTATTGGTGATGATATTCGTTTAGACCCAGTAATGTTAGACAAAGAAATGTCTATTGATCAAATGTTGCAATTTTATATGGGGAAAAACACACCCGATAGACAGAAGTTTATTATAGAAAATTTGAAAGTTGAATTAGATATCGTTGAGGAAGTATAAAAGATGAGCGAAGAAATTAACGACCACGAAGAAGACAAAGAAGCATTAGAGAATCCTTCAGATAATCAGTCAGAGGATCAGTCAGAGACGATAGAAACTACTGAAACCATTACTAGGGTTACAGGAATGTATAAAGATTGGTTCTTGGAATATGCTTCCTATGTAATTTTAGAAAGAGCAGTTCCTGGAATTAATGATGGATTTAAACCTGTGCAGAGACGTATCATGCATTCTATGAAAGACTTAGATGATGGACGTTATAATAAAGTTGCAAATATTGTAGGTCATACCATGCAGTATCATCCTCACGGAGATGCTTCCATAGCGGATGCAATGGTACAATTAGGTCAAAAAGAATTGTTAATTGATATGCAAGGTAACTGGGGAAATACCCTAACTGGAGACCGTGCAGCAGCTTCACGTTATATAGAAGCACGCTTATCTAAATTTGCATTAGATGTTGTTTTTAATCCAAAAACAACAGAATGGCAAGCGTCTTATGATGGTCGTAAAAAAGAACCCGTTAACCTTCCTGTAAAATTTCCATTATTGCTAGCTCAAGGAGCAGAAGGTATTGCTGTTGGACTGTCTACTAAAATACTACCTCATAATTTTATAGAGCTAATAGATGCCTCTATTAAATACTTAAAAGGAAGAAGTTTTTCTATACTTCCAGATTTTTTAACGGGTGGAATTGCGGATTTTTCTAATTATAATGATGGAAAAAGAGGTGGTAAAGTTCGTGTAAGAGCTAAGATTTCTCAACTAGATAAGAAAACCTTGGTTATTACTGAAATTCCTTTTGGAACCACTACTTCAACCCTAATAGATAGTATTATAAAGGCTAATGACAAAGGAAAAATTAAAATTAAAAAAATTGAAGATAATACTGCTGCTAATGTTGAGATATTAGTTCATTTACCAGCAAATATTTCTCCCGATAAAACGATAGATGCACTGTATGCATTTACCAATTGTGAAAACTCAATTTCTCCACTCTGTTGTATTATTGAAGATCATAAGCCCAAATTTATTGGGGTTAATGAAATGCTTAAAAGTTCAACTGATTATACTGTTCATTTATTAAAAAGAGAACTTGAAATTCAACTTCATGAATTAGAGGAACAATGGCATTTTGCGTCTTTAGAACGAATTTTTATAGAAAACCGCATCTATCGAGATATAGAAGAACAAGAAACATGGCAAGGTGTTATTAAAGCAATAGACTTAGGGTTACAACCTCATATTAAACATTTAAAAAGAGCTATTACCGAAGAAGATATTGTTCGTTTAACAGAGATTAGAATTAAAAAGATTTCTAAGTTTGATCTTGATAAAGCAACTCAGTTTATAGAAGGCTTAGAAGATAAAATAGCAAAGGTAAAAGAATATTTAGAAAACCTTATTACCTATGCAATAGACTATTTTAAACGATTAAAAAGCTCGTACGGAAAAGATAAAGATCGTAAAACAGAAATTAGAAGTTTCCATGATATTGTAGCGACTAAAGTTGTGATTAGAAATACAAAACTATATGTAAATAGAGAAGAAGGTTTTATAGGAACATCATTACGTAAAGATGAATACATTACAGATTGTTCAGACATAGATGATATTATTGTTTTTAGAAAAGATGGTAAAATGATTGTGTCTAAAGTAGCCTCTAAAACATTTGTAGGAAAAGATATCATTCACATTGCTATTTTTAAAAAGAAAGACACTCGAACGGTATACAATATGATGTATAGAGATGGTAAGAGCGGTGCAAGTTATATGAAACGTTTTGCTGTTACAGGTGTTACCAGAGATAAAGAGTATGATTTAACTACAGGAAAATCTAATTCTCTTGTTCATTATTTTACAGCAAACCCGAATGGTGAAGCAGAAGCTGTTACTGTTTTGTTGCGTTCAGTTGGTAGTATTAAAAAGTTAAAATGGGACATAGATTTTTCTGATTTAGCAGTAAAAGGCAGAGGAGTTAGAGGAAATACCATTACTAAATTTGCAATTCGTAAGGTAGAGTTTAAATCGTCTGGAGTTTCTACACTAAAACCTCGTAAAATTTGGTTTGATGATGCTGTACAAAGACTTAATGTAGATTCAAGAGGAGAATTATTAGGAGAGTTTAGAGCAGAAGACAAGATATTAATAGCCACTCAATCTGGAAAAATTAAAGCAGTAACACCAGACTTGCAAATGCATTTTGAAGACGATATGATTGTCTTAGAAAAATGGAAGCCCAATAAGCCAATTGCTGTTCTCTATTATGATGGAGAAAAAGAGCGTTATTATATTAAGCGTTTTCTGATTGAAACTGAAGATAAAGAAGAGGTTTTTATTTCCGATCATTCAAAATCTCAATTAGAGATTATTGTGGTTGATTATAGACCTATTGCTGA
>CAJXSU010000103.1 GCA_913061465.1 uncultured Flavobacterium sp. | reverse complement strand
GTATATAATTTATTGCTAGTTCTAGCCTACTTACGAAAGTCCTCGCGGACTTTCTATTCGGTTTGTATTTGCTAAATTAGTTGCGTGGAACACGCCACAAATCATATACAAAACCGTTATGGGCAATTATAAAATTTTAGTAAACTGACAATTCTCATATAAAAATTAAAATATAAGTTTGAATTTTACCAATATCGAATATTCTAAAAATTAAAAAAAAATACTAGCTATGAAAAAAAAATCTATATCTGCAAATGTCTGACAAATAAATATCCAGTTAATTTACTGAATGATTTTGAATAATATTTCTGAATAAATAATAATATTTTATTCAGAAACTATAATAATGTTGGGAATTAGCTGAAAAACCAACTGAATTTTGAAGTAAGCAAATAAATTATTAAACAAATTTAAAATGAAAAAAATTCTATTAATCTTAACCCTAATCTTTACAACATTATCTTTTTCACAAACTAAACTTTATGTTCATCCCGATGCAGATACTTATGTTGCCAATACTAAAACGATTGCAATATTACCTATGAAAGTTCAAGTTAAATTAAGGCCAAAACAACTAAAAGATTTTACCTCCGAACAAATTGTAGAAATGGGAAAGAATGAATCTTTAGATATACAAAAAGCGATGTATACTTGGTTTTTGACTAGAAAAAAGAGAGGAACTATGTTAGTAGGAGTTCAAAACCCAACAAGAACAAATGCGTTATTGAAAAAAGAGGGAATTGATATTCATTCTTATGATGAGTATTTACCAAGTGAATTAGGTAAAATTCTTGGAGTTGAGACAGTTATTACTGGGAGTTATGAAACGTCAAAACCAATGTCAACTGGTGCAGCTATAGGATTGGCTGTTCTAACTGGAGGAATGTTTGCTACAAATAGTGCTGTAATGAATATGGATTTTACAAGTACAACAGATGATGAACTCGTTGTAAATTATAATAAGAAAGTAAAAGGATCACTTGGAAGTGATGCACAGGATTTAATAAATGTTTTAATGAGAAAAGTTTCGAGAAGAATACCTTATACAAAATAATATGATTTTAAGTTAATTTATATTAACAACAATTGAAAAAGATTAAAAGCCCATAACAATGGGTAAAAAAAATACTTAATTCAATAAAATTGATGTTTCTAAAACATAAAAAACTTAAATCTACACATCGAAAGTTGCGGTTTCAAAGCCGTAACTTTTCTTACCCTAAACCGTAAGCTAAAAAAAATAGTTACTTAATATAAGAAAAGTGAATCTAAAATAAAAAATGGAAGATAAATTTAAACAGTCAATTAAGGAAATGACGACTGATGAATTACTAAATATTGTAGGTTCACCTGAAAAATGGCAACCAATTGCTGTTCGATTTGCGAATAACGAATTATTATTTCGGAATATAGAACCGAAAAAAATTCAAACCGCTAAATACTTATCAAAAAAAAAGGAGAGAATTAAGAAACAAACTAAAGCAAATCAAGGTTATCATCTTTGCGATTTTATTTCTCAACCTTTTTGGACTTTAATAGAAATTACCTTTTCGTGGGAATTAAAAAAAGATGGATTTCCGAAAAAAGCCAGACAACAAAAAAAATTCCGAATTGCGCTTGGAATAATAATTTTAATCTTTTTTATCTTAACTAATTTTGGTTAAAAAAAGCGGAATAAATAAATAAATAAATTAAAAGAAGAAACGAAAACAAAAAAAATGAATTATTAATCAGAAAAGAATTGAAAAACACTGAATTGAAAAAAGCCTACGCACAACACCGTATAAACTTTATTGCTGGCTTTTTGCTTACTTACGAAAGTCCTCGCGGACTTTCTTGGTCGGTAATTATTTACTAAATTAGGTGCTTGAAACACGCAACAAACCATATACAAACACGTTAGCAGTCAGCAAAAAATAAAACCCAAAATACCTGTAGAAATGTCAATAAAAATTTCATAATTCAACAAATTCACTCTCTAAATGAACTAAAATGGATAACAAAAAAATACTTAATAAATTTAATAAAAAAGCAAATGAATGGTTAGTTGACTTAAGAATGATGGATGAAGAGGTAATTCAAATTAAGCCATCTGAAACATCATGGTCACTTTCAGAGGTATATGACCATGTAATGAGGGTAGCAAGAAGTTATCAAATTCCAAATCTAAAAAAGAGTGTTACAGAATTGGCTAAAAGAAAGAAAAGCAAAAACAAATACGGAATAGCCATTTTCGACTTAGGATATAGGAAAGACGTACATATAAAAATGGAAAAATTCCCAAAGCCATTAGTTGAATCTTTCACACCTACTAAAAGGGATAAAAGAGATTTAGTCAAAGATTTCTTATCCTTCATCAAAGAAGTTAATGAGCTACAAGATATTTTAGAAAAGAGTGGCAAAGAGCATAAGCAATATCATTTTATGTTTGGTGATATCAATACCAGAGAATGGTTTTCATTAATTGAACTTCACATTTGGCTGCATGATAAACAAAAAGCAAAAATAAAAAGATATATAGAAACTAAAGAACTATGTATAGAATGTTGATAGTGAAATTCAGCCGAAACACTCAACTATTTAGTTAAATATTTATCCCCTAAAAATTTAAGTTTAGCTATTTTTTCTAAAGGAAAAGAACACAATTGTAAATAGATTGTATTAAAAAACTTATAGTATCGGATTAAATAAGTTTTTCAAATGATTAATTTCTTTTCTATATTAGTAGCTCTAAACAACTAAAATATTAAAATGAGAAAATTATTATTGTTATTCGTAGTGGTTATTTGTTCCTGCCAAAGCCCAAATGGAACTGTTACCACAAACGATGAGCGTTCCGAAATTATTAAAACACTTTTTAAAAACGTAAGTGAAGAAAATATAGACTTCCTGAAAGAGGTATTCTCTGATGACATGACGTTTGTAGACGCTAGAAACAATACAAAAGACAAAGCAGGGTTTATTGCGGGTGTTGAAGGACTCTTTGAGATGTTTGATGAGATTAGCTTTGAAGATGTGGACGGAGATGCTACGGGTTCTGAAATAGAAACAACAGTTTATGACAATGGAATTATTTGGACCAATATTTGGAATACCTTTAGTGCCACTGGTAAATACACCGGGCAAAAAATAAGTTTCCCTTTTCACATATCGTATCAATGGGATGGACTAAAAATAAGCAGAGAAGTACAATTTTTTGACAATGCTGTTTTTGATAAAGAACTCAATGCCATGCAAGCGGCCAACAATGTTTCTGAGAAATTAGTGATTTTACTAGAACTAAAAGTAACCAAAGGAAACTCTAAAGAAGATGTACAAACATTGGTTAAAAAGTTAA
>CAJXSU010000102.1 GCA_913061465.1 uncultured Flavobacterium sp. | reverse complement strand
TCAGCTTCTGCCAATGAGCGCATATCTGCTTCTTGCATATAATCACTTGCACTACTACCAAACCCGTGAAAATTAAGCATTAGTGGAACAGAAGATGTTCCATCATATGAATTAGGTATGTATAAAACATATTCTCTATTGACACCATCGTGAACTATGGACTGTGCATTATTATTTGAGTAACATTCCTCTGTATTTTTATTATCATCTTTTTCACAACTACTAAGAATCGTTAGTAAGAAAGTAAATAGTAAAATTGATTTTTTCATCGGATTCTATTTTTTTTAAAAACGACGACTTCTTTTTATTATTGTGCATAAATAAAAAAACGGTTACACTATATAATAGTATAACCGTTTTATTGTTTTAGTAGATAACTTTATTGAAATATCGAACATAAGTCTAACTCCAAAAGATTTAATAGACACTCATCATATAATGACTCTTATTATGAAAGAATTTAGTTTAATTCCCCTATAGTCAGTGGTGATGTTGAGTGAGCCTTTTTTGGCTGCGGTTCCTTAAGAGCCTTGGAATAGCTTTCTTCATTCTATTTATTTAGTCTTTGAAAGTTTAGATTCCTTTTGTTGCTTGTTTTTTTAATATGTTTGTGATATTCCCTCAAAAGCTGTCTTCCAATCAGCAAATCCTAGGCCCTTTCCAAGTCTTACAATAATCAGATTCTTTTTAGGATTTACATAAATATATTGTCCTAAAATTCCTTGAGCAAAAAAATCTCCTGTTTGGCTTGGCAGCCACCACTGATATTGATATCTCTTAACACTATTGTTAGTAGTGTCAACTTTTGTGGATTGCGCTACCCAATTTTCTGAAACAATTTGTTTGTCGTTCCATTTGCCCTTATTCAAGTATAATCTTCCAATTTTAGCATAATCTCTTGCTCGTGCATTGATGCAACAAAAAGTTTTTTCCAATCCGTTTTTCTTTCTGTCTAAACTCCAGCTCGCATCAAATTCCATTTCTAATGGTTGCCAAATTTTTTCTTCAAGATATGATGAAATTGTTTTGTTTTTTAATGCTCTTTCTAACACTAAGCCTAGAAGTTGTGCACTGCCGCTAGAATATGCAAACCGTTCACCAGGCTCAATTTCTAATTTCATTTTTTTGATTGCTTTCCGCAAGTTTGTTCCATAGTAAAAAGTTGCTGCATCTCCAAATGGATTTATATAACTTTCATTAAATTTAATTCCTGAAGTCATTTGTAACAGATTTTCAATCGTGACTTTGTCAAAGTCATTTTCTTTAAGTTCAGGAATATAATTTGTAATTGGTTCGTTGACGGATTTTATTAATTTATCATCAATAGCGCAGCCAATCAAAATTGAAGTGATTGATTTGGCCATTGAAAATGAGGGAACAATTGAGCTTTCGTCATATTTTCCCCAATATTTTTCATATTGAATTGTGTCGTTTTTAATAATCAAAAAAGCTACTGTTTTACTCTCCTCAAGTAATTGTTCAAATTGAAAACTGATCATCTTACTTTCTGCATATGGTGATGTGGAAGACTGTTTTTTTGTCGGCCTACCGTATTGCACGATCTCTTTTGGTACTTTTCCTTTTTCCGCAATAGGGAATTGGAATTTAGTAGCTCCTTTCTTAATATCTCTTGATGGAAATTTTTTATGGTCATTAATGTCTGCAAAATTATAAACAAAAAATCTTCCTACCTTACAGGAGCTTAAAGACATTAGTAAAAAAAATAAAATTAAGTTTTTCATAATAAAAAAATATAATAATTAAAGAAAAAAATGCAAAAACAGCTACAATAAACAGCTACAAAAGACCTGTACTATAGAACACCATAGTACTGTTTAATGGTAGAAGATTAATAAGGTTTAGATAAAAAGATTCCTAGTTAATCACATTGTCTAGTCAACCATTCTTCATATTCAATAATCTTTGAAGCTGTAATTTTTGAAGTTTTGAAACCATCTAATCCACCATTGCCAATTGGCAATGGTGCACCTTCACCACTTTCTTTAAGACTTACAATATTTGGCTCATTGTAATTAACTTCAATAGTTCTATTTTTATAAATCAAAACTATTTGCCTTTCAGTTTCTTTGACGATTGTTATTTCGTCCAACGGTATTTGTTCATACCATTTTTTATACCGACAAGGATCTTCCCAATCTCGAGTGCATAGCACTCTATATACAACTCCATTTTGAAACCATTTATAAACACATTCTGTATTCTGGTAAACAGATTTAGGGTCTGACTTTTTCCAGAACATATCTTCGTTAGAAGTTAATTGTGAGAGTTTTTGTCTTATTAATTCTTCTTCTTCTTCAGATGATGAACAAGAAGTAATTACAAATAATAAAGAAATAAGAAATAATAATTTTTTCATAATATTTGTTTTTATGATTTAATTTTGAATTGTTATTGTTCCAACCATTCCTGAATGTGCAGAACATTGGTAATAATAAGTTCCAGCTTCAGATGGCGTCCATATTACATTTCCACTTGTAGTTCCGTTATTTGTAACACCACTAATTTGATTACCAGTTCCTGTTCCTGCTGCAGTTTTTAAATAAAAAGGATGATTAGCTGCATTTACTGAAAAAGTAACTTCATCTCCAACTTTAAAAGTCAAGTTAGGGTCATTTCCAGACACATCTCCATTTCTGTCTTCTCCTGATAAAGTGTAGTCAGCGCTACTACTTGCGGTAACAGCAATTCCATAAGAATTACCTGGGCAAGTTCCCCAAACTGGCTTGTTGGCATCTATTAAAGCAGATGACGTGTTAGTAAAGTTAGCCGGTTCAGATGTAATATTCGATACACACCATTTAGTTAAATCTTGATTAAATAAAGTTGACAAACTAAACATATAACTCATTTCAGTTACACTACTCACATCCCAGCTTCCTATATCTTGATTGAAAACTAATGCTGCAGCAAACATCTCTGCCATAGTAGTTACATTACTAACGTCCCAATTTCCAATATCTTGATTGAATTCTTTTGCTTCCCAAAACATATAACTCATATTAGTTACACTACTTGTATCCCAGCCATTTAGTGACTGATTAAAAACTAGCGCTTCATTAAACATAAACGACATATCAGTAACACTACTTGTATCCCAAGCAGTATAAGTTTGCCCATTAACAGTAACTTCTTTAGTATTTATAGGTTGATTAAAAATTGATAAACCAAACATAGACGACATATCGGTAACACTACTTGTATTCCAGTTACTTATATCTCCATTGAAAACTCCATATGTAAACATATAAGACATATCTGTCACTTTACTAATATCCCAATGACCAATGTCTTGATTAAATTCCCTTGTATTTAAAAACATCTGTGCCATAGTAGTTACATTACTAACGTCCCAATTTCCAATATCTTGATTAAAAGCAT
>CAJXSU010000101.1 GCA_913061465.1 uncultured Flavobacterium sp. | reverse complement strand
ATGGTGAGATTCACTGGTAGAAACCATTAATAAAATTCTATCAGGGCCATAGCCTTCTAGTTTTGCCTGTATAGCTCTCTCTACTGCTTTTTCTCTAATGGTAATGGCAGTTAAAGAGGCCTCAGATAATAAATGCGACACCTTTTTAGAGGTTCTAATTTTTTTAAATAAATCATCGGCATCAGAAAATTGAGGCATCCCTTTAGGATTTCCAAAATTGGTGACTTCTATGTTTTTAAACCCTGCTAAAAGCAATTGCTCTAACATCCAGAGCTTTGCTTGTGTGGGAATAAATTTTTCTTCATGTTGGTAACCATCTCTAACTGTAATATCACCAATAGTTACTTTTTTTGGGTAGTGCATGTCTATTTAAAAATTTTAGAACGTTAAAAATATTAAATAGCTTGCTATAATAAAGTGAAAAATAAAATTATCTACTTAAAATGGCTAAACTTTAATATGATTTTAGCATTTGAAGAAAAAAATGATCGCTTAGAGAAAGCTTATTCTATTTCTAAAGAGGTGAATTTGAATGTATTTCCATCAAACAACCCTTTATCAGATAACTTTAAAGAGGGTATTACCAAAAGCGCCATAAAAGATAAACTCATATAAGGAGCACGCAAAGTACTGCCCATTTCTTTTGCCATAGCATCAAGAGCTGCATAAGCATTTCCAATGATCTCTGCTGGTTGATCACTCATGATTCCGGCTACTGGAAGTGCCACTACTTTTTCTGTAGTTTTGGTTACGGCACAAACGCCTCCCTTATTTTCTATAATTAAGTTTACCGCTTTACAAATAGCTTCATCAGAAACCCCAATTGCAATTATATTATGTGAATCATGCCCAACAGAACTAGCAATAGCACCTTCTTTAATTCCGAAATTTTTAATGAAAGCGATAGATGGTGTCTCATTTTTATATCTATTTACCACCGTCATTTTTAGAACATCAGTTGCCGTATTTGACATTAAATTTCCATCAATGATTAAAGAATCTGCTTCAATATTATTGGTTACCAACTCTCCATCTAAAGCCTCAATAACTCTAATTTTTTTAGATGACGATGCCAATCTAAAATCTGTTACTTTCTTTATATCTGTGTTAAAATTATTCAATACTTCAAAAGGAACAGATTTCACAAAACTTTTACCATTTTTAGCTACCAATTCACCATTAATATAGGTTTCTAAAACATTGAATTCTTTTAAATTATCAACCAAAATAAAATCTGCAGCATCTCCTTGTTGTAATAAACCAACCTCTAAATTATAATGGTTTACCGGATTAACACAAGCCACTTGAAGTACCTTAAATATATCCATACCTTTAGCAACTGCTCGTTCACATAATTGGTTAATATGCCCTATTAGCAAATCATCTGGGTGCTTGTCATCTGAACAAAACATCATATTTTCAAAATGTACAGGTAATAAATCAATTAAAGCCTCAAAATTTTTTGCAGCACTTCCCTCTCTGATAAGAATTTTCATTCCTTTTTGTAGTTTTTCTTGAGCTTCCTCATACGTAAAGCATTCATGATCTGTAGAAATTCCTGCAGTGATATACTTTGTAACATCTTTACCTCTTAGACCTGGTGCATGACCATCTATGGGTTTGTTGTTATTTTTTGCGTGTTCAATTTTTTGTAGCACCTCTTCATCATCAAACACTACTCCGGGGTAATTCATCATTTCTGCTAAATAATTAATATCTGGATTTTCCATCATCAACTTAATATCATCAGCATTAATTTCGGCTCCAGCACTTTCAAAGGAAGTAGCTGGTACACAACTTGGTGCACCAAAATTAAATTTTAAGGGTACTTTTTTTCCATTCTCAATCATAAAATATACTCCCTTTACTCCTAATACGTTGGCAATTTCATGCGGATCGGAAACAGTAGCTACCGTTCCATGAAGAACCGCAATTTTTGCGAATTCTGAAGGGACTACCATAGAACTTTCTATGTGAATATGCGCATCTACAAAGCCAGGTAAAATATAATTTTCTACCCCGTGATTTACTTCTCTAATAGCAGAAATTTGTCCGTTTTCTATACACACTTCACCTTTAAAAATTCTTTTATTAAGAATATCTACAATGTTTCCTTTCACATTCATAATCTTGCTATATTTAGTACAAATTTACAAAGAATAAAAAGGGTTTTTATCCAAGTTTTATCCTATTTTTAGATTATGAATTACGCTCAACAGAAAATCTCTTCACCGGAAGCTGAAAAAATTCTTTTTGACTTGTATCAAATCAAAGGAACTGCATCTCCTTTACCTGGTTATGTTGATTTTAATTTTAGAATTAAAATAGAGAATGAAGAAGGGTATATTTTAAAAATTTCTAGAGTTGAAGAAAACAAAAAGTACCTAGAATACCAGCAACACTTATTACAATTTATTGAGAATAGCGATGAAGAAATTATTGCTCCAAAAGCCGTTACAGATAAAAACAATCATTTAATTTCTGAAATTACAGATCGTTATAAAAAAACGCGTTGTGTACGTTTACTTACTTGGGTTTCTGGTAAAGTTTGGAGTGCTGTAAACCCACAATTAGAAGATTTACGCTTTAGTATTGGTGCGCAATGTGGCACCTTAACAAAAGTATTACTAGGTTTTAAGCATCCGGAAGCGCATTATAATTTTGACTGGGATATTGCACAATCGCTTTGGACAAAAAAGCAGCTACATTTATTTGAAGCTCCCGAAAAAGAAATACTAATGCTGTTTCAAGATAAGTTTGAAGCACATCAACCTACCTATACTAGCTTAAGAAAAAGCATTGTGCATAATGACCCTAATGACAATAATATTATTGTTACCAATAGCATAGTACAGCCAAAAGCAAAAGCAGCCATAGACTATGGAGATGCCATGCACACACAAACCATTAATGATCTAGCCATTCTTTGTGCTTATGGTACTATGGGCCATCAAGATCCATTAGAGGCGGCTCTTGCATTTATAAAAGGCTATCATAATTCTTTTCCTTTATTAGAAAAAGAGCTTGCTCATTTATTTAATGCCATTGCCATGCGGCTTGTAATTATTGTTACCAGAGCTGCCATGAGTAAAATTGAAGAACCAGACAATGAATATCTTTGGATTAGCGAAAAACCTGCCTGGGAAGTCTTATATAAATGGTCTAAAATTTCAGAAGATTTTGCACATTATTCCTTTAGAAATGCTTGTGGTTTTTCTGCACACCCAAATGAAGAGCAATTTAAAAAATGGGCAGCAACTACTCAATATTCTTTAACAGAATTATTCCCATCGGTTCATAGAAAAGACATAGAACTATTAGATCTAAGTGTGTCTAGTTCTTGGATTGGCCATCAAACCGATTTTAACAATATTGATTTATTCCAATTTAAACTAAACCAACTTCAAAAAGAGCATCCAACAAAGATTATCTCTGGCGGGTATCTAGAGCCAAGACCTCTGTACACAGCTACTGCCTATGATAAAATAGGAAATTATGGCCCAGAAAGTAGAACTATTCATCTAGGAATCGATTTTTGG
>CAJXSU010000100.1 GCA_913061465.1 uncultured Flavobacterium sp. | reverse complement strand
CTTCTTCAGGTACATCTATAGATAAAGTTTCATAAGGTTCTGATTTTACACCATCAATATCTTTGATAATTACTTGAGGTCTTCCTACTTGTAATTCATATCCCTCTCTTCGCATGGTTTCAATCAGTACAGATAAATGTAAAATTCCACGTCCAAAAACGTTAAACTTATCTTCTGAATCTGTAGTATCTACTCGAAGAGCTAGATTTTTTTCCATCTCTTTGAACAAACGATCACGCAAGTGACGAGAGGTTACAAACTTTCCTTCTTTACCAAAGAAAGGAGAGTTGTTAATGGTAAACAACATACTCATTGTAGGTTGATCTACCTCTATTCTTGGTAAAGCCTCTGGTGCATCTAAATCTGCAATCGTATCACCGATTTCAAAACCTTCTAACCCAGTAATGGCACAAATGTCTCCACTTCTTACATTTGAAGTTTTGGCTTTTCCCATCCCTTCAAAAACGTGTAATTCTTTAATTCTTACTTTTTTAGTAGAACCATCTCGTCTACACAACATATAATCTTTGTTTTCTTCCAAATCACCTCTAAAAACTCTTCCTATTGCAATTCTACCCGTAAAAGAAGAAAAATCTAACGAGGTAATTTGCATTTGAGGAGATCCCTCTCTATAAGGTGCCTCGGGTATAGATTCTATAACTGCATCCAATAGATCTAAGATATTATCCTTAGGGTCTTGCCAATCTGTGCTCATCCAACCATTCTTAGCAGAACCATAGATAGTAGTAAAGTCTAATTGATCTTCTGTAGCTTCTAAAGCAAACATTAAATCAAATACTTTTTCGTGAACTAAATCTGGTGTACAATTTTCTTTATCAACCTTATTTACAACTACAATAGGTGTTAATCCTAGTTCTAGAGCCTTACCTAAAACAAAACGTGTTTGTGGCATTGGTCCTTCAAAAGCATCAACTAGTAATAAAACACCATCAGCCATTTTTAACACACGCTCTACTTCCCCACCAAAATCTGCGTGACCAGGAGTATCTATTACATTTATTTTTACGTTTTTGTAATTAACAGAAACATTTTTTGATAAAATTGTAATCCCTCTTTCCCTTTCAAGATCATTGTTATCTAATAATAAATCTTTACGTTCTTTACGATCGTCTAAAATTTTTGCTTGATCTATAATCTTGTCTACTAATGTAGTCTTACCATGATCTACGTGGGCTATAATGGCAATATTCCTAATTGATTGCATGCTTCCTTTTTTTGAAGTTGCAAAAGTAGTGTTTTACTTTAAGAGATTAAATAAATTAGCATTAATTTATTGGCTCTTCATCATCTCTAAAAGCTGAGGGTAAAATATCTGGAATTAATTTTATTAAAAGAGGTAATAATAAGGCTCCACCTGGCAACATAAATACTGTAAATGCAGGTATAGCTTTACAGATATCTAATAACTGAATTTTGACTTTATCTTTTTCCTCATCAGACAAAGAGGAGCGCATAGACTTTTTTATTAAACTAACAGCTTCTTTACTTTGTTGAAGCTCTTTGTCTAAGCGCTTTTTGTTTTTTTGAAGGAGTTCTTTTATTTCTTCTACAGTATTCATGCTAATTTTCTTCTTACTCTTTCTTCTTTAATTAAATTTAACTCTCTATTAGTTTGCCCTGCTACAGAGGTGTTTTCCTCAGCTCTTCTTATGAGATAAGGCATTACATCTCTTACTGGTCCGAAAGGAACATATTTAGCTGTATTGTATCCTTCTTTAGCTAAATTAAAACTTATGTGATCACTCATACCATACAATTGGCCAAACCACAAACGATGATCAGAGGGGATTATTTTATGTTTTTTTGCTAAACCTAATAATAGATAAGAGCTCTCCTCATTATGTGTTCCAGCAAAAAGAGCCATTTTATCGTGTTCCATCATAAATTTTATGGCAGCATTAAAATTTTCATCAGTAGCATTTTTATCAATACAAATAGGAGATGGATACTTGTTTTCTACTGCTCTTTCTCTTTCTTTTTCCATGTAGGCACCACGTACAATTTTTAATCCTATGTGATAATTTCCTTTCAAAGCTTTATGATGTAATGCTTTTAAATACTCCATCCTATCATGGCGATACATTTGTAATGTATTAAAAACAATAGCTTTATTTACATTATACTTTTCCATTAAGACCTCAACCAATTGATCTGCAGCATCCTGAATCCAACTTTCCTCTGCATCAATTAAAATAGGAACATCATATTTAATTGCTTTATCACATATTTCATAATACCGATTCATAACGTTAATCCACTCACTTTTTTCTTCATTAGAAAGTGATTTTTTTTCTGTAATTTTTTGATATAAAGAAAATCGACCCACTCCTGTTGGTTTAAAAACCACAAATGGGATCGAATCTTTTTTCTTAGCAAATTCTATATTTTTTAATGTTTTAGCTTTTACTAGATCAAATTGTTTCTCTGTTTCATTACCCTCAACAGAATAATCCAAAACAGAATAAACACCATTACTATGCATATTTTCAATATTGGGGATACAGTCTTCTTCTGTTATACCTCCACAAAAGTGATCGAATACAGTAGATCGAATAAGCCCCTCAACAGGCAAATGAGCCTTTAATGCAAAATTTGTTACTGCCGTACCAATCTTTACCATTGGTTGACTTTGGATTAATTTAAATAGAAAGAAAGCTCTTTCTAATTCTGAATCCGACTTTAATGAAAAAGCAATTTTGGTATTATTAAAGAGTTTCATTATTTAAATATATGTGTAAACAAAGATAACTACCTTGCTTAAATTATTCAATATTTTGTAGTTTATTTGTACTTGAAATTTATAGAACATGAAATCTATTAAAGCAGCAACTTATTTTATACATTTTAAGCAAAATGGATATAGAGAATTGAATATCTTAATTCAAAATAAAAATTATTCATCAATTTTTATTTTAGTTGATGAAAATACGTTTGAACATTGTTATCCAAAATTTATTCCTTTACTAGAAACAGATAAAAGAATAGAAATTATAGAAATTGAATCAGGAGAAATAAACAAAAACTTAGATACTTGTTCTGGAGTTTGGAATGCACTAACCGAATTAAACGCAGACAGAAATAGTTTATTAATTACTCTTGGCGGTGGAGTAATCACAGATTTAGGTGGATTTGTAGCAGCTACCTACAAACGTGGTATTGATTTTGTAAATATACCTACAACGTTGCTGAGTATGGTTGATGCTTCTGTAGGTGGAAAGACTGGTGTAGACTTGGGAGTTTTAAAAAATCAAATAGGATTATTTGTAAACCCACAAGCTGTTATAATTGACGAAGATTTTTTAGCTACGTTAAATGATAGAGAATCTAGATCTGGTATTGCTGAAATCATAAAATATGGATTAACATATGACACTGATTTAATTGATAGTTTAAAAACTTTTGAAAAATCAAATATTAATAAAATTATTCATAGATCTATAGAAATTAAAAATGAAATAGTTTTAAAAGACCCTAAAGAAAAAGGGCTAAGAAAGGTTTTAAATTTTGGACATACATTAGGACATGCGATAGAATCTTATTTTTTAGATAACAATAAAAAAAGTAACCTTACTCATGGTGAAGCAATAGCAATTGGTATGGTTTGTGAATCCTATTTATCTCACAAGGTTTTGCAACTTTCCAAAG
>CAJXSU010000099.1 GCA_913061465.1 uncultured Flavobacterium sp. | reverse complement strand
AGTTTGAACATGAAAATTGTGGCGCTGGTTTTATCTGTAACCTAAATGGAGAAAAAACAAATCAAATTATCCATGATGCTTTAGAAATTTTAGTAAAATTAGAACATCGGGGTGGAGTAAGTGCTGATGGTAAAACAGGAGATGGTGCAGGTCTGTTAATTGATATCCCTCATGAATATTTTAATCGTGTATGTGATTTTTCCATCCCAAAACAAAGAGAATATGCAGTTGGAATGATATTTCTTCCTAAAGTTTCTAATCAATATGATTTTTGTAAAACAACTTTTGAAAAAGAACTTAAAATACAAGGTCTTGCTATTTTAGGTTGGAGAGAAGTTCCTGTAGATTCATGTCAATTAGGAGAAATAGCCTTGGCATCGGAACCGAATATAGAACAACTTTTTATTGGGAAAACTGATATAATTGATGAAGCTACCTTTAAAGCAAAACTTTATGCCGCTAGGAAAATAGCAGAGCATACCATCAGAAAATCAAAAATTTCTGAAAGCAACTATTTTTACATTCCGAGTTTGTCTATAACTACGATTATATATAAAGGCATTATCATGCCTGAAGATATTGGTCCTTATTATAAAGATTTACAAGAAATAGATTTAGTTACTCGTTTGGCATTAGTACACCAACGTTTTTCTACCAATACAATGCCTACATGGGAATTAGCCCAACCTTTTAGGTACATGTGTCAGAATGGAGAAATAAATACACTACGAGGCAATGTAAGTAGAATGCGTGTTCGTGAAGAAATCATGAAAAGTGATGTTTTTGGATCACAAATCGACAAACTTTTTCCAATAATTTTACCAGGTAAATCTGATTCTGCCTCCATGGATATGGTAGTTGAATTGTTAACACATACAGGTCGTTCATTACCAGAAATTATGATGATGATGATTCCTGAAGCTTGGGAAAAACATAAAACTATGTCTAAAGAGCGTAAAGCTTTTTATGAATACAATGGGTGTATTATGGAACCCTGGGATGGACCTGCCTCTGTTCCTTTTACAGACGGTGACTATATTGGAGCTTTATTAGATAGGAATGGTCTAAGACCATCAAGATATACAGTAACCAAAAGCGGTAAATTAATTATGTCTTCCGAAATTGGTGTTGTAGATGTTGCTCCCGAAGACGTTAAAGAACATGGAAGACTAGAACCAGGGAAAATGTTCTTGGTTGACATGAATAAAGGAAGAATTATTGAAGATGAAGAAATCAAAAGTAAAATCGTTTCTGAAAGACCTTATCAAGAGTGGTTAGATAAAACACGTTTACATTTAAAGGATGTGCCTTATTCAAGTCAAACGTGCCCTATAGAATCTATAGATATTAAAACACGCCAACGATTATTTAATTATACCTTTGAAGATATTCAAGAAGTAATTACGCCAATGGCATTGGCGGGTAAAGAAGCTTTAGGCTCAATGGGAACTGATACTCCATTAGCTGTTTTATCTGATAGACCTCAATTAATTTCAAATTATTTTAAACAATTATTTGCGCAAGTTACAAATCCACCTCTAGATGGAATTCGTGAAGAAATTGTAACGGATATTAGTTTAAATTTAGGAAAAGATAGAAATATTTTTAGCATCACAGAGAGACAATGTCGAAAATTAAGAATTCAAAATCCAGTGATTTCTAATGCTGATTTAGAAAAAATAAGATCTATAGATATTGAAAGTTTCAAAGCAGAAACGATTGAAATATTGTATTCTAAATCAAAGGGGTTAAATGGTCTTGAAGATGCATTGGAAAACATTGTTATTCAAGTTGAGAAAGCCTTAGAAAAAAAGAATAATATTATCATTCTCTCTGATAGAGGTATAAGTCAAGAACTTGCACCAATTCCGGCATTACTTGCTTGTTCTTTTGTAAATCACCAATTAAACCGTTTACGTAAACGCTCATATTTTGATATTATTATTGAATCTGCAGAACCACGCGAACCACATCATTTTGCCACTTTATTTGGATATGGCGCAAGTGCAGTAAATCCTTACATGGTAAATGAAATTATCAGAATGCAAGTTAAAGAAGGATTCATTACTGACATGGATGAGCAAAAAGCTGTTGACAATTTTAATACAGCAATTGGAAAAGGGATTTTGAAAGTAATGAACAAAATTGGTATCTCTACACTACACTCTTATAGAGGTTCTCAAATTTTTGAGATTGTTGGATTTAACTCCCAATTTGTAGAAAAATATTTTCCTTACACAGCTTCAAGGATAGAAGGAATTGGCTTGTATGAAATTGAAAAAGAAATTGACCAACGCTACAAACAAGCATATCCAGATAATAAAATTAATAAAAATTTAAGCTTAAATATTGGTGGCGATTATCGATGGAGAAGAAATGGTGAACGTCATTTATTTAATCCAACAACCGTATCTAAATTACAGCAAGCTGTTCGGTTGAGTGACCAAGATAGTTACGATGTTTATGCAAATGCTATTAATGAGCAAGCAGAAAGCTTAATGACTATTCGTGGCTTATTTGAATTCGATAACTTAGACCCTATTCCTTTAGAAGAAGTAGAAGATTGGACAGAAATTGTAAAACGTTTTAAAACAGGCGCCATGTCTTATGGCTCTATTTCGCGTGAAGCTCACGAAAACTTGGCTATCGCTATGAATAGAATTGGAGGTAAATCTAATTCTGGTGAAGGAGGTGAAGACAGAAAACGTTTTCAAAAAGATATAAACGGAGATAGTAGAAACTCTGCAATAAAACAAGTAGCCTCTGGTAGATTTGGGGTCACTTCTCATTATTTAACTAATGCGAAAGAGATTCAAATAAAAATGGCACAGGGTGCCAAGCCTGGTGAAGGAGGCCAACTTCCTGGCTATAAAGTTTTACCTTGGATTGCAGATGCAAGAAATTCAACGCCGTTTGTAGGATTGATTTCTCCTCCTCCACATCACGATATTTATTCCATTGAAGATTTGGCACAATTAATTTTTGATTTAAAAAATGCAAATCGTGAAGCAAGAATTAATGTAAAATTAGTTTCCGAAGTTGGCGTTGGAACTATTGCTGCTGGCGTTGCAAAAGCCAAAGCAGATGTTGTTTTAATATCTGGTTATGATGGTGGTACTGGAGCTTCTCCTCTAACTTCTTTAAAACATGCAGGGTTACCCTGGGAACTTGGCTTAGCAGAAGCCCAGCAGACTTTGGTAATGAATAGTTTACGAAGTAGAATTGTTGTAGAGTGTGACGGCCAATTAAAAACAGGAAGAGATGTTGCTATTGCGGCTTTATTAGGTGCAGAAGAATTCGGTTTCGCGACCGCGCCTCTAGTAGCCTCTGGCTGTATTATGATGCGTAAATGTCACTTAAATACATGTCCGGTTGGTATTGCTACTCAAGACAAAGAATTGCGTAAAAACTTTAAGGGAACTCCTGAGCACGTAATTAACTTTTTCTTTTATGTAGCGGAAGAATTAAGAAAAATAATGGCTCAATTAGGTTTTAGAACCTTAGCCGAGATGGTTGGTCAAACACATAAAATAAATTCAAATAAAGCAGTTAAGCATTACAAAGCGAAAGGATTAGATTTATCTAGCATCTTGCATAGACCTACAGCCTATAAAAGTATGATCGTTAAAAATACTGAAGAGCAAGATCATAATTTAGAAAATGTTTTAGATTTTACTATTTTAAAAGACTCTCATAGAGCTTTATATAGAAAAGAAAAAATGAACCTTGCATATCCAATTAAAAATACAAATCGTACAGTTGGAGCAATCATAAGCAATGAAATTTCAAA
>CAJXSU010000098.1 GCA_913061465.1 uncultured Flavobacterium sp. | reverse complement strand
ATCATTCAAAATCTCAATTAGAGATTATTGTGGTTGATTATAGACCTATTGCTGAGGTTATCTTCTCTAAGCGATCTCTTGATAAAAAAGAAATAAATTTTGAGGAATTTATTGCTGTGAAAGGAATAAAAGCTCAAGGAAATCAATTAACCACAGATAAAATAAAACAGGTAAATTTATTGGACTCTTTACCTTTCGAAGAACCTGAGGAGCTTGTTGCAGAAGAGGTAGAAGTAGTAGAAGAGGAGGTGATTTCAACTTCTGAAGAAACATCAGCTTCAGCTGAAATAAATAAAAACACAACAGAGGAAGAAAATAATACTTCAGATGATGGCCAAATCACCTTATTTTAATATGAAACGTAAACACATTTTTCTTATCATTTCCATCATAGGTATTTGTTATACTTGGTTTTACAATATTCAATATTTTATGACTTATGAGGAAGCTTCACTTGTTCATTTTTTTGAGTTGGCTCAATCTAATTTTGCTGGCAAATCTTTTGGTGCAGATTTAACTGTTGTTGTTCTCACTTTTTTTGTTTGGTTTATTCCAGACGCAAAAAAATTAAAAGTAAAGGCTTGGTGGGTGATTATCCCTCTTACTTTCTTAATTGCGGTAGCTTTTTCTTTTCCTTTTTACTTGTATTTAAGAGAATTGGCACTTGAAAAAAAAGAATAAGAACTCATTATTTCATTTGTTCAAAGAATGTCAACGTATAATTGGGTAATATTTCAGGGTTTGTAATTTTAATAATGTCTTGTAAAATTAAATCAGGTCTAGTTGGTCCTAATTCATAATAAATAACTCCTCCCGTAACTCCTCTTTTAGTAGAAGCCGTGAAGATATTATTGTTTTTAAAAGCAGTAAAGTTCTTGTATTGAGGATTATTTTCAAGCAATTGTGCTTTACTAGAGAAATATCCAGGAGCAATCCAATAATCTGCATGTTGCGCTTTGTCTAATACACTTTCAAAGCTCAGTTGTAAGCTTCCGTTTCCTTTAGAGTCTTTCCAAAGATAATTTATATTGGCATCTAGCAAAAATTGAGCAACGAAACTCTCTCCAGCTGGTAAGCTCCAAATATCATTACTCATAATAGCTCCTGAAAGAATGGAAGGATATCTTGAATTTTCTTTTGCTATACGCTTAGCTGCTAAATAATCTTTTTCAATAGTATTAAAAATACTATCAGCTAATTTTTCTTTGTTAAATAAGACTCCAAAAAATTTAATCCATTCTGCTCTTCCAAGTGGTGTTTCTTCAAGCCAATCTCCATTTATAATTACTGGAATTCCATGCTTTTCTATTAAATTAAAGGTTTTATTATAATTATCCATAGTAAAACCAATAACAGCATCTGGCTTTAATTCAAGTAAACTTTCCGTATTTAATGCAGCTTCATTTCCTAACTCCTTAACAAACCCAGCATCTATTCTATTTCGAGTTTTAGTTGAAGAAATATAGTCTGTATTTTGAAACCCAACCAAGGCTTTCTCTTCACCTAATAATTCTAGCATTGGAATATGTGTTGTAGAGGTAACTACTATTTTTTTAATGGGCGTATTAATAACATTTAAATGATCACTAAAACCTTTTTTAATTGTGTATTCAAAAATATCTGAGGTATTTGAATATGGGTTTTTTATAATTAATTTTTTATCATTTTTATTGCTTATAATATCAAATCCTTTAGCGTATTTTATAGTGCTTTCAGGGTGTAGACCAGTATTGGTTATTTTTTTTGAAACTTCTTTTTTGCATGAAGCAACTAGAATAAAAATGAGAATAATACTAGAAAAATGATAGATTAAAGATTTCATTTCAATATACTTGATGGAGGATATAACTATCAAAATGAAGATATTAAATAATTTTTTTTACTTCATTTTTTAAAAACGCAACAGCAGTATCTGTAGCAGGTGCTTTTTTAGAATATTTTAAAAATACTTTTTCTCTAAAATCAGCTGCAGAATCAGAAGCATTAGAAACTTTTTTTAGATTGTTAATTACAGCTATTTTGGTGGTAACAACTACATTCCAGCATTCATCAGAAATATACAATTGTTGCACCATATTATGTTGGAACTCTTGTTCTATACTAGCGAGCAATAATTGTAAATATGCCTCGGAAGAATCACCTATGGGCTTTATGCGAACTAACATTTTAACAGGATTTATACGTTCACAGAATAACAATATGCGTTCGTAGGCTTGTAAACGAATGGGTAATGATTCTTTTTTCTTTTGTGCTAAAAGATCTAATTTCTTCTCATGGGTTTCTTGGTTTCTTAAACCACTCATTACAAAATAGGCCACCGCGCCAGTAACTAGAGCGGGAATTGCATATCCAATGCCTTGTAAAATACTGTCTTCCATAGAACAAAAGTAAGATTTAAGTTGAGAAGCAAAAAGAAGAATGGTAATATTTTAGATCAACCTTTTTTAAACCCATTGTGCATCTAATTTTTTTAACTCATCTTTTAAATCTAGGAGTGAGCTTTGATCAACCCAACTTATATTAATCGTCATCTTTCTTTTATCGGTTCTTAAAATATATTCTCCAGCAAAATGTTTAATAGATTTAATCTCAGATAAATCTATTTTCTTTCCAAAAATATAATTTTGTTTAATTTCATTATTTTCTATAGTTAAATAGTATTTAACTTTAATGTAACGATAGAGAGAAATTAATCCCAATGGCATGTATAAATAAAAAAAGATATGGTTTGTATCGCTTAAAAAAAAACTGAATATACCTATCAGCAAACAAAATATAGTATAAAAAAAATCATATTTCCGCCTTTCTTTACTGTATAAAATTTTCATAGGAGCTTATTTTTAGGGTTTTGTTTTCATCAAAAATACTAAAAAAATTGTCATCAAATTTTCTTGTCTTACTCCTACTAGAATGGTATTTTTGATAAATACTAAAACCTACTTTGGCAAATTATTTAGATTCCTTAAATCCAGCTCAAAAAGAAGCAGTTTTACAGAAAAACGGCCCTATGATTATCATAGCAGGTGCTGGTTCTGGTAAAACACGTGTACTTACCTACAGAATAGCACATTTAATGCAACAAGGTATAGATGCTTTTAATATTTTATCGCTTACTTTCACCAACAAGGCTGCACGCGAAATGAAAGAGCGTATAGCAGCTGTTGTTGGCCCTAGTGAATCCAAAAATCTATGGATGGGTACTTTCCATTCTGTTTTTGCAAGAATTTTAAGATCTGAAGCAGATAAATTAGGGTACCCCTCTAATTTTACGATTTATGATACTCAAGATTCTGTTCGTTTAATAGGAGCCATCATCAAAGAAATGGGTTTGGATAAAGAAAGGTACAAAGCTAAGCAGATTCTAAATCGTATATCTTCTTTTAAAAATAGTTTGATTACTGTGAGGGCTTATTTTAATAATTCAGACTTACAAGAGGCAGATTTAATGGCTAGCAGGCCAAAGGTAGGAGATATTTATAGAGAATATGTAGATCGTTGCTTTAAGTCTGGAGCGATGGATTTTGATGATTTATTACTAAGAACCAATGAGTTACTAGCTCGTTTTCCTGAAGTATTGGCAAAATATCAAGATCGTTTTCGTTACATCATGGTAGATGAGTACCAAGATACCAATCATTCTCAATACATAATTGTAAAAGCATTAGCAGATCGTTTTCAAAACATTTGTGTAGTTGGAGATGATTCGCAGAGTATTTATAGTTTTAGAGGGGCTAATATTCAGAATATCTTGAGCTTTCAAAAAGACTATCCAGATACTAAAATGTTTAAGTTAGAACAGAATTATCGTTCTACTCAAAATATTGTAAATGCGGCAAATTCTGTTATTGAAAAAAATAAAACCAAATTAGATAAAGAAGTTTGGACATCTAATCCTGCGGGTGAACAAATTAAAG
>CAJXSU010000097.1 GCA_913061465.1 uncultured Flavobacterium sp. | reverse complement strand
ATCAATTATTTTTTAGTTTTATGTATTTCACTACAGGCTTTTTCACAAGAAAAAAACCAAGAGTTAGATTCTATTGTAATTAATTCAACCAGAATTAGTTTACCATTTAAGAAAAATTCTCGTACAATAAATATTATAACAGCAAAAGACATTAAAAATAGTGCAGCAACTAATATTGCAGATTTATTGCAACAAGTTACTGGAGTAGATGTTAGAAGAAGAGGAACAGGAGGAGGACAGTCTGACTTATACATCAGAGGAGGAGGATTTGACCAAACTTTACTGCTGATTGATGGTGTTAAAATGGACGATGCACAAACTGGGCATCATACCATGAATGCAGTATTACCAATTGAAGTAATTGAAAGAATTGAAATTATTAAAGGACCTGCAGCAAGAATCTTTGGACAAAATGCATTTACGGGAGCTATTAATATTGTAACTAAAAAGAAATTAGAAAATAAAGTTTCTATAAACGCAGAAGCAGGATCTTTTGGACAGTTAAATGGTTCGGTAACTTTAGGGAAAGAGACTGAAAACTCTTCGATTATTGCTCATATTGGTGCACTTACCTCTGACGGATATCGTAATAATTCTGATTATAATAATCAAAATTATTTTTTAAAGGGAATCTTTAATAAGAATAAGCAACCCATAGAAGTTATTGCTATTTTTTTTGATAAGAAGTTTGGAGCAGAAAACTTTTACACAACCAATGTAACTTTTAATGAGTATGAAGAAACCCAAAATAGTTTACTGGGAGTCTCTACTACTTTTAGAACTGATAAATTTAAAGTAACCCCAAGAATCTATTGGAGAAGAGGACAAGACATGTTTCTTTTAAGAAGAGATGATTCAGGATTTTATAGAAACTTCCATATTACAAATAAAATAGGGGTTGAAACAAATGCTTCTTATACATCAGATCTTGGAATTACTGGTTTTGGAGTAGATTTTTCTAGATTTTCTATACAAAGTAATAATTTAGGAGAAAGAGCCAGAACTATGGCAAACATATTCTTTGAGCACCGTTTTAAATTGGGGTCTTTTGATATTACTCCAGGTGTAGCTGCTACGTATTTTTCAGACTTTAAATTTAATGCTTTTCCTGGGATAGATATTGGTGTTCAGGTTACTGACAAAGTAAGAGTATACGGAAATATTGGGTACACTTTTAGGGCACCAACGTTTACTGATTTATATTATAGTGACCCTGCAACTTCAGGAAATCCGAATTTAGAACCAGAAAAAGCATTTGCTCAAGAAATAGGATTTAAGTATAGAGATGATAATTTTTCAGGATCTTTAGCTATTTTTAACAGAGACTCCGAAGATTTAATCGATTATATACGACCAAATACTGAAGCTAGTATTTTTACAGCAGCTAATATTGCCGAAGTAAGTACTCAAGGAATTGAGTTTGAAAGTGCCTATAACTTTAAAATGAACAACTACAATCAAGTGATAACGTTTGGTTACACCTATTTAAATGATGATATTTTAGATCAAAATAATGATTTGTCTCGTTATTCTTTAAATACTTTAAAACATCAATTTGTTTCTCGTTTTACATCTCAATTATTTAACAATGTGCGTCAAAATATTATTTATAAACACGCAGAAAGAACAGTAGGGACTAACTATAATGTATGGGATGCTTCTTTAATTGTAGATATTAATAAGTTTACGTTTACCTTAACTGCTAATAATATTTTTAACGCTGAGTATATAGAATCTGGATTTGTTCCAATGCCTCCAAGTAATATTTTACTTGGCTTACGCTATGCATTTTAAAAAAGGTCTATTGTCTTTCAATTTTCAGAGGGAGAAACAGAAGAATATAAAAGCCAGCTAAAAGCTGGTTTTTATATTTAAGTTTTTATTGAAAAAGTCTAAAGATATCATTTCCATTTGCAAACAGTAATAAAGTAATTAATAAAATAAAACCAGTTACTTGAGCATATTCTAAAAATTTATCACTAGGTTTTTTCCCTGTAATCATTTCCCATAAAGTAAACACTACATGGCCTCCATCTAGTGCAGGAATTGGTAATAGATTCATAAAACCTAACATGATAGAAAGAAAAGCAGTAATATTCCAAAAACTTTCAGCGCTCCATGTAGAAGGGAAAATACTTCCAATAGAAATAAATCCACCCAGCCCTTTATATGCTCCTGTACTAGGATTAAAGATTTTCTTGAGCTGTTTTACATAATTGGTAAGGGTCTCGTATGATTTATTAATACCCGCCGGAATTGCATCAGCGAAAGAATAGTTGATATCAGCCAAATCATAGTACCCTAATTTTTCTAAGTCAGAAAAAGTCATGCCATAAATCACTACCCCCAACTTTCCATTATCATTTACTGCTACATTAAATGTTTTATTTTCTTCACCTCTCTTCACAGTCATCGAAATCTCTTTCCCTTTGTTTTCATTCAGTAGGCTCTCAACTTCATCTTGGTATTTTAAGGACTGACCGTTAATAGCTATAACAATATCTTTATCTTTTAACTCTGAGTTCGCATTTAGAGAGTTTTCTTGAAATTCAGCAAACATAAAAGGGCTTCTAGGCCTTACAATCATTCCTGCATTTTTACCCCTACTAATTAATTTATCAATAAAGTCTACAGGTAGTTCCTTTTTTATAATAAGACCATTTCTTTCTACAGTATAATTATTACCATTAATAAATTCAATGGTAATGTTTGAGAACTTTTTTATTTCTTGACCATCAACACTTAAAATTTTGTCTCCATTTTGCAAGCCTAAACTAACCGCCAATGAGTCTTGAACCCATACACCGTTAGCAACATTTTCATTTGGAAGATATTTTTCACCATAGGAGTACATCAACATGATATATATAAAAATACCTAAGATGAAATTAACAAAAACTCCACCTAACATAATAATTAAGCGTTGCCAGGCTGGTTTGGATCTAAACTCCCAAGACTTTGGTTCTTCTTTGAGTTGTTCGGTATCCATACTCTCATCAATCATTCCAGATATTTTCACATATCCTCCTAATGGAATCCACCCGATACCATAAACAGTTTCTCCAATCTTTTTTTTGAAAATAGAAAATTTATAATCAAAAAATAAATAAAATTTCTCTACTCTTGTTTTAAATAATTTAGCAGGGATAAAATGCCCTAATTCATGCAACACAATTAACAACGATAAGCTTAATATAAATTGTGAAGCTTTTATTAATATTTCCATCTAGTCTAGATCTTCAGTTTTTAAAGGCACAAATGTACACTTTTCATTAGAGGTGAAAAAAATTGTTTTAAGATGCTATTTTAATTTAACAAACATTTATGGGGTATTAGACATTAAATTGTTGTGGGGTGTATTTGATGTGTATTATATTTGTAGTTATGGATTTAGGCTTCTTTAAAAAATCAATCCCCACATTTCGTTTTTTGGTTGTATTTTCTATAGTAGGTATTACTGTTTTTTATCAATTAATGTCTCAAGAAGAACGCCTTAAAATTTATAATCCCATAGATATAAATCCTAGATTGGTTGATATTTCAGTAAAGAATTTAAAAAAAAATCATACCATATCAGATTTTGAATTAAGAAATCAAAATGGAAAAAAAATCACCAACAAAAACTACGAAAATAAAATTTATATCGCAGATTTTTTCTTTACTCGTTGTCAAACAATATGCATATCGATGGCTTATAATATGAGCGAATTACAAGAATATTATAAAGACGATAATGATATTATGTTTTTATCTCATTCTGTGACACCCACCATAGATAGTGTTTCTGTTTTAAAAGAATATGCAATAAAAAAAGGAGTTATTGACGGAAAATGGAATATCACAACAGGCCCAAAATCACATATTTACGATTTAGCTCGGAAAAATTATTTTGCAGTTTTAGATGAGGGGAGTGGTGATGAAAATGATTTTATTCATACAGAACAATTTGTTTTAATAGATAAAGAAAGACGTATTAGAG
>CAJXSU010000096.1 GCA_913061465.1 uncultured Flavobacterium sp. | reverse complement strand
CGCGAGGACTTTCGTAAATTGGCTAAAACCAGCAATTAATTTTACACGGTGTTAGGCATAGTTATTATTCATTTTTTATTTCTCCATTTTCGGTAAAAAGAGTCTTTTTTGTTAAAAAACCATCTTTGTCATAAATAGAAACTTCTTTTATTTTTCCGTTTCTATAATATTTTTTCAATTCACCTACTACAATTCCGTTTACAAATTCTGCTCTTAATCGAACTTTTCCGTTTGAGTAATAATCCGTTTCTATTTCATTACAAAGAGTGTCACAATTTCTGAACAAATAATTATGTTTGCTATGGCTTACATAATATTCTCGAATTTTAGGTGCTTTAAATGTTTCAGAATTCACCAATTTATTAATTTTAACAATATAAAGCTCCTCAATTCCTTTTCCAGTTAATTTATATTCTCCATAATCTGGAAGTATTACAAATCTATTTTCTTTACTGGTTGCACAATATTTTATTCCATTTTTCTCAAGGCAATAATCAAATCCTTTTTCAATTCTTTCTGAACACGGATCTTCTATTGTTATACTATATTTTATTTCTTGACTAAAACTAGAAATAGTAAAAAAAAGTAATATTAAAGTTGTCAATTTCATTGATTCGTTCTAATTATGCCTAACGTGTTTGTGTAAGGAAAGTTGCGTGGTTTAAGCAATGAAGTTAGTAAATAAAACACCAACCAAGAAAATCCGCGAGGATTTTCGTAAGTAGGCTTTTACCAGCAATTTTTTTTACACGGTGTTGGCATTAGTATTTAATTACATATTATCTTTCACAACTTTAGTTTTAGATAACATATCGTGAATTCCATTTTTAAAAAAAATAAATGAAATTCGATCAAATGGAATAAGTCGGCAAAAAGTTCGAGAAATAATATCAGAGTTTTTGGGTTTCTCTCCATTTAGTTTTATAACTCGTGTTTTTGTAACAAATTTCCCAACTGTTTTTTGAAACTTAATTTCCATTATTGAATAATATCCAATGAATGTTCCAAGAAATATTAAATAACCAAGAAGCATCTGTGTTCCGTTATTTGCATTAAGAGGAAAAGTCAAAATTCCAGCGATTATTAACCAAATAATAAAGTCAATTATGAAATTTAAAAATCTAATTCCTGAACCTGCAACATAAGAGTTAATTTTTTCTTTTTGCTCCTTTTCTACTTTAGCTTTCTCTCGGATTTTCTCAAATTGAGAGGTATCTATATTTCTTTTTTCAATTTCAGATTCAGCTGCTTCTACTCCAAGGGGTTGATATCCGTCTCTTTCAATAGTTACTATTTTAATCAGCTCTTCATCTGTACGTTCGGACATTACTTTAGCAAATTCGTCTTCCATGTAGTTCGTTTTTTTTTATTAATGCCAACGTGTTTGTATATGGTTTGTTGCGTTGTTTAGCACTTAATTTAGCAAATAAAAACCGAATAGAAAATCTGCGAGGATTTTCGTAAGTAGGCTAGAACTAGCAATAAATTATATACGGTGTTGGCAATAGTATTTTTAATAATTCAGATATTTTATTTTTCCACATTGAGCATATTTTTCAGTACGCTTTAAATCAAGTTTTACCTCTTTACTAAATTTTTGAAGTACTTTTTCATATTCAGCTCGTTTTTCGGCAGAAACGGAAGTGTTTCTAATTTTAAATGTATAATAATCTATTGTTCCGCTTTTGTCAAAATAGATTCTATTTAGAATTGTAATTGTTGAGTCAGAAACTTCCCATTTAAAGTTTTCTTCTTTAATAAATTGAGATACCTTTTTATGAAATTCAGACCAAGATTCCGCAACAATTTTATATTCAGATTCACTTACGTTTCTTGGGTCAAGTAGATTTGTATAAGTACTGTCCAAATTCAATTTTTTTATTTCGTTGTAAGCCATTTCATTATTTCCGCTTACAATTTTAGGCTCTTTTATGATTTCGGTTTCTTTTTCCGTTGATTTTTGTTTACAACTTATTAATCCGATAATTAATAAAATCCAAATGCTGTTTTTCATACTCATAATGTTTGTTTTATATTATTGCCAACGGTCTGGTGTATGATGTCGTTGCGTGTTTAAGCATTAAAGTTAGCAAATAAATCACAGATAGAAAGTCCGCTAGGACTTTCGCAAGGAGACACTAACTAGCAATGAATTATACACGGTGTTAGGCATCTGGCATTTTTCAATCATTTTCCATTTCTAATAATAAGTATGAAAGTTCGATTGATAAATTCCGCACTTCTTCTCTAGAATTCATATTGTTTGCTAAAGTTGCCACTACTATCTTCTCATCAAAAAATATTCTAAAAAAACTACTACAACCAACTTGCTTTCCATTATGTTCAATGACTTTTCCATATTTTGGTGTTACCCAATTAAACCAACCATATGTATATTCTTTTTCTTTACTAGTTGTGTCAGTTAAATGAATCATTAATTCAGTAGTCTTTGGATTTATTAACTGATAATTTAAAATTGATTTTCCAAATTTGAGCATATCTTCTGCTGTCGATTGTATTCCACCACCAGCATATGTATGGCTTAAATCATTTTGTGGGCTTCTATAAAAAGTGTTCCCAAGTTTTATGTAAACATCTGCTTTATTCTTATAGTCTAAATCACTATTTTCTATATCAGTATGTGTCATTTTTAAAGGTTCCCAAATGTTTTTTCGCATATAATTCTGATACGTATGTCCAGTAACTTTTTCTATAATAGCTCCAAGTAATGTGTATCCATACGAAGTGTATATAAATGTACTTCCAGGCTCAAAATCAAGTTTTCTATCCTTAAATTCATCTAGAGCTTTTATACAATTAGCATAATGAGTAAAATGGACTGATTCTAAATCCGATTTGTAATTAGAAATTCCAGATGTATGATTTAATAACTGACGAATAGTAATATCTCCTTTTTCTTTTTTAGGAAATTCTGGTAAATAGTTTTGTATTGGAATGTCTAAATCAATTGCACGTTTTTCATAAAGTTGAAAAATTGCAATAGCAGTCATAGGTTTGCTGATTGAAGCAATTCTAAACTTGCTAAATTGATTTGGTTTTTCTTGGTTTCTTTTATTTAAAAATCCAGCTGTTGATAGCCAATTCCCACAATTTTCAGAATAAACACCTGTTGAAATTCCTAAAAAATCATTTTTCTCTATTGCAGAGTTAATGATGCTGTCCGCCTTGAAGCCAAAACCATTTAATTTGCCACAATTCAGATTATTTTCGCTTTGAGATAAGGAAACTGGTTTGTCAGAAAACGGATTTAAGCTATAAGGATCAAAAGTCCAATAGAAAATATAGGAAAGTAAAAGTAAAATTATTCCTAAAATTATTTTTCGTTTATTCATAGGTTGCTTCTGCTTGTGCCTAACGTGATTGTGTATGGTTAGTTGCGTGGTTAAGCAACTAATTTAGTAAACAAAAACGAACCAGAGAAAATTCCAGCGGAATTTTCCAAATAAGCACTTGCCAAAGCAATTAATTATACACGGTGTTATCTTCTGTTGCGACACACAAGAGTAATCACATAATTTTCGTTTTAGTTTTTTCTCCGTCCGAGTAAAGTCCTACGTAATGGTCACGTATGAGTAAAGTCAATTTGTACAAACTTGTAAAAGTCAAGTTAAAACTTTATTTGAATTGTTAAACTTTCTTTTCCACTCGACATACCCATAAAATGAAATAATGAAATAAAGTAAAGCTAATATTGCATATATATTTAATCCTCGACTAAAATATAAATATGTACTCAAACCATTCAGAATAATCCAAAATATCCAAGCACTCAATATTTTTTTCGCTTCTAGATAAGTGGCTATAAAACTGAATACTGTAGTAAAAGCATCTAAATAAGAGTTCTCTGCGGTTGTGTAATTTTCAAAATAGTAACCTAAAGAAAATGAAAGAAATACTCCGAATATTAGAATATAAATATGGTGAACTAAACTCCATTTAGAAATTTGAAAAGGGTTTCCTTCCTTTGATTCTTTGCTCCATAGATGGTAACCATAGAAACCCATTAATACATAATAAGTATATAATATACATTCAGAATATAATTTGGTTAAGAAGAATAAATATATGCTCTGTCTCTTATACACATCTCCGAGCCCACGAGACCTCTCTACATCTC
>CAJXSU010000095.1 GCA_913061465.1 uncultured Flavobacterium sp. | reverse complement strand
CATTGATTGCTTTAAACTGAGCAACAACGGTAGTGTCTGTAACATCTTGGTAGGTACCCGGTTGATTTAGTTCATGTGAGCTTAATCCTGTTCCTGCTTTTGGAGAATAGGGTTGAATGGTATACCCTTTATACATTAAATTCTTTTCGTATATCTGTTTTAGCAACCACCAAACACTTTCCATATATTTAGGCTCGTAGGTAACATATGGATCATCCATATTTACCCAATATCCCATTTTCTGAGTAAGGTCATTCCAGATATCAGTATACCGCATTACCGCTTTTCTACAAGCAGCATTATACTCTTCTACAGAAATAGTCTTTCCTATCTCTTCTTTGGTAATTCCTAGTTCTTTTTCAACACCAAGTTCTATAGGTAATCCGTGCGTATCCCATCCTGCTTTTCTTTTCACCTGAAAACCTTTCATAGTTTTGTAGCGTGGAAAGATATCTTTAATAGCTCTTGCTAATACATGATGAACTCCAGGCAATCCATTTGCTGACGGAGGCCCCTCAAAAAATACAAAAGGTTTATTTCCTTCTCGAGTAGTCACACTTTTTTCAAAAATGCTGTTTTCTGCCCAATATTCTAGCATCTCTTTTGCTACATTCGGTAAGTTAAGTCCTTTATATTCAGGAAACTTTGCACTCATAAGTCACAGATTCTATTAAGATTGCGAAAATACATATTTTCCTGTAATTCCATTAGGTTGTTTATGAAAAGAATTCTTGAATAAGCCTGTTAATTGAGAGTAAATGATTCAAAAAAACTATTTTAATAATTAATTAGATTAACTGAGTCCTCTTTCTTTTTTTATTGTTTCGTAAGCTGCTTGAATATTTTGAAACTTTTCTTTAGCTCCCTCTAAATGTTCATTTCCTAAGCCAGTTAATTTATCTGGATGGTATTTTTTAACCATTTTTCTATACGCTTTTTTTAATTCTGAATCGGTTGCAGAGGTCGATATCTCTAAAATTTTATAAGCACTATCTGTTGATTTATAAAACATCGCTTTGATTGATTCAAAATCATATTGATTGATATATAAATATCCTGCAATCTTTCTTATTTCGTCAACTTCTATCTCGGAAACATGTTCATCTGCTTGTGCGATTCCAAATAAAAAATGTAGTAATTGAAGTCTAGAGGAATGTGGCATGTGTTGACGAATCTGAATGCAAACCTGCCTTGCAGAAACTTGCTTTTTCATTACACCTTTAAATAATTGAAAAGCTTTATTTGCTCTTTCTTTACCATACATTCCAACAAACTGATTTCTAACAAAATTTAACTCTCTATTATCTACTTTACCATCAGATTTAATAACAATAGAAGCTAATATTAATAAACTAATTTCAAAATCACCACTAAGCGTTTGTGTTTTTTGTCTATGAGATTTGTTTTGGAACTCTCGTTGCTCTTTTACAAAATCTTCTTTAGTAAATTTATCGAATACAGTAGCAGCTGCAAATCCCAAGATAGCACCTATAGGTCCTCCAAAAGTAAATCCAATTCCAGCTCCAAGCCATTTAGAAAAATTACTCATTTTTTATCCATTTTTGATCTTCAAATATACTATTTTGATTATGTTATATTCCTTATATTTGTAAACTAAATTTAAATAAAATATGTACCCAGAAGAATTAGTAAAACCGATGCGAGAAGAGCTAACAAATAACGGTTTTTCGGCTTTATATTCATCAGATGATGTAGATGCTGCAATTGCAAAAAAAGGAACAACTCTAGTTATGGTAAATTCTGTTTGTGGTTGTGCCGCAGGAACAGCAAGACCAGGAGCAATTGCCTCATTACAATTTGATAAAAAACCTGATAACCTTACCACAGTTTTTGCTGGGGTTGATAAAGAATCTACACAAAAAGCAAGAGAACATATGGTTCCTTTTCCTCCATCATCACCTGCAGTAGCTTTATTTAAAGACGGAGAATTAGTTCACATGTTAGAACGTCATCATATTGAAGGAAGGTCTGCTCAAATGATTGCTGAAAACTTAGTCTCTGCCTACAATGAGTTTTGTTAAAAATAGCTACTCTTTATTCGCAGAATTTTAAAGAAATACAACTCAATCCACTTCTATTCGAAGTGGATTTTTTATTTTTATAACTATGAATAAAAAAAAAGTTATTCAAAACACCATCTGTTTTGTTAAAAAAACTCTTGAAGGATCAGAAGGTGGTCATGATTGGTTTCATATTAACAGAGTTTATAAAAATGCATTGCTCATAGCAAAAAATGAAAAAGTGGATCTTTTTGTTGTTCAATTAGGAGCCTTATTGCATGACATTGCTGATGCAAAATTTTATGATGGAGATGAGTCTATTGGGCCAAAAAAAGCAAGAGATTTTTTAGAAAGCCAGCAAGTAGAAGAAACAGTGATTTCTCATATAGAAAACATTATATTATTTATTTCCTATAAATCTTCTTTTGATCATAACAGAAGTTTTAGCTCTCCTGAGCTAAATCTGATTCAAGATGCAGATAGGTTGGATGCTATTGGAGCTATCGGAATTGCAAGATGTTTTAATTATGGTGGATTTAAGAATAGATCATTATATGACCCAGAGATTCGTCCTAATTTAGAGATGACTAAAGAGGAATATAAAAACTCTACAGCACCATCTATTAATCATTTTTATGAAAAATTACTCTTATTAAAAGATAATATGAATACAAAAACGGGCAAAATTATAGCTCAAAAAAGACATTCTTTTATGGATGAATTTCTTCAACAGTTTTTTGACGAATGGGATGGCTTAAAATAAATAGTTTAGTTTACTAACTAGCTTTTGCAACCTCTAAAGCAGTTAATTTATATTCTAGGATAGCCAACTCCTCGGCACTTTGGATAATCTCTTCAGCAGTTAAATTATTACTAGAATTTATATGTTCTATAATTTTTTTACTTTTTATTGTATAATAGTCAATTGCTTTTTCAATTTTATTATTCATATTTTTTTATATTATTGAATTAGACCTTTCATCTCTTTTCTGTATGAAGAAGCATTTTTACCAGTTATTTCTTTGAATAACTTATTAAAGTGTGAAAAGTTATTGAATCCACATTCATAACTAATATCTGTAATACTCATATTGCTTTCAGACAATAATTTTGTTGCATGAACAACTCTGTATTCGTTCACAAGTTTAGTAAATGTTTTTCCTGTTGCTTTTTTAAAATACCTACAAAAAGCCGGAATAGTCATTGTTGCTATGCTAGCAATTTCATGTAAACTAATATGTTCTTTAAAATTAGTATTGATGTATTTATAAATTGTGTCTAGTTTTGTACTGTCTTGTAATTCTGTCTCTACTACATAGCCATCAACATTTAGAATTGTATAATCCTGTGTTTTGGAAAGTAAATTTAAAATTTCTAAAAAAACTAATAGTTTTTTAAATCCTTTTTTCTCTACAAGCTTTTCAATTTTAAACCCTATTTTATTTTTAGTTTCTATACCAAAAAGAATCCCTTTTTTAGAACGTTCAAATAATTCCTTAATTTTTTTCATTTCTGGAATTTGAAAAAAGTCTTCACCTAAAAAATCCTCCTTGAACTGAATAAGTGTTTCAAAACCATTAGTTGTAAGACGATCTGTAAAACCGTTGTGAGGAAGGTTTGGGCCAATAAGAAGCAGTTGGCTATTATTAAAATATGACAAATGATTTCCTATATGCCTCTTCCCTTGTCCTTTATTTACATAAACCAATTCTAATTCTGGATGAAAATGCCATGAAGCTTTGTGTGTTTTTAAAAACTCTGTATGCTTTTTAACTAGTAACGAACTTTCAAAGCCTGGATCTACTTTTTCTAATATGGGTTTCTTTTTATTCATTTTCTACAAAATTAAGATTCAAGACACATAGTTATATGAACAAAATTATCTTAAAGATATTCTATATTAACTTGTTTTAATACAAATACTTCGCAAGAAGATAATTTTGAATATAAATATACCAATATAGTTGTTTTACTAAAGGAAAAATATTCACAATTTTGCAGTGTTATTTTTATTAAAATATTTAATTATGAAAAAATTTATTACAAAAAATTTATTTTTAGCGCTAATATTAGGAATGCTAACTAGTTCTGTTGTTGGAAACAACTTTGAAGATATAAATAGAAAAAACCCATTAATTTTTATAAAAAATACTACTGGAAAAATTATCTATGAAAAACCAGTAAATATTACTAGAATTCAAGATATTGATTTTAGCTATTTACAAAACGGGTACTATACATTGGAAATAAACAAAGATTTTCAAATTGATATAAAACCATTTACAGTTATTTCAGGTGAGGCCATTT
>CAJXSU010000094.1 GCA_913061465.1 uncultured Flavobacterium sp. | reverse complement strand
ATAAAGTCAATCCAAATTTCAATATGTCATCTATGACAGATATTGTTTTTTTGTTACTCATTTTTTTTATGCTAACCTCCACATTAGTCACTGTTAGTGCTATAGATGTTTTGTTGCCAAAAGCAGGTGGTAAAACAGAAAATAATACTTCTGTGGCTGTCTCAATTACAAATCAATCAAAGTTTTATATTGATAAAACTTTGGTAAGTGAAAAAAACTTAGAAACAAAAATTTTAACTAAAGTTGGAGCTGATAAGAAAAAAACTGTAGTCATAAGAGGTGACCAAAATGTACCCTACAAAAGTGTGATGAAAGTTATTGATATTGCCAATAGGAATAAGCTCAAAATGATTCTAGCTGTAAAAGGAAAATAATGGCAATTTTAGATACTACTCATAAAAGAAAATCCTCATTAATAACACTAGTTATTTTAATTATGTTTCTCTTGGGTATTTTTAGTTTTGGAATGCAGTATCAAGACCCACCTGTTGAATATGGAATTGCAATAAACTATGGAACTTCAGATTTTGGAAATAAAAAACCAATAAATATTCCAGTCAAAAGTTCACTATCTAAAGACATTCAAGAAGAAAAACCAGAGGAACTTAACAAAGAAATTTCAAAAGAAATTATTAATGAGAAAGTTCTTTCTCAATCCGATCAGGACGCACCAATTATAGAAAAAACCAAAGAAGTTTCTAAGCCTACCCCTAAAAAACCATCAAAAAGTACTTTAAAAGCTTTTGACAATTTACTGAAAGGAGATACTAATGATGACAATAAAGTGGGTGAAGGTAATGATGATGTTTCAGGTTTAAAAGGAGATAAAAAGGGCGATCCATCTTCAACTAAATATTATGGAAACTCGGGTAATTCAGGAGATCCTAATTATAATTTAGCTGGAAGAAACGCTTTGAGTAAACCTATTGAGCAACCAAATTGTCAAGAAGAAGGAATGGTAGTAGTTAGCATTGAGGTTGATAAAAGCGGTAAGGTTATTAGGGCACTTGCTGGAGTAAAAGGAACTACAAATACAGCTAATTGTTTATTGAAACCCGCAAGAGAAGCCGCATTGAAAACAACTTGGAATGCTGATCCAAATGCACCATTTAAACAAAAAGGAACAATTATTTATAAGTTTTCACTCACCAAATAATGACCTATCAAAAGACTATTGATTGGATGTTTTCTCAATTGCCAATGTATCAAAGGCAAGGAAAAACTGCCTTTAAAAAAGACTTGACTAATATCATTGATTTTTGTGGCGTTTTAAAACATCCAGAACATAAATTCAAATCAATTCATGTGGGTGGAACTAATGGAAAAGGATCTACTTCTCACATCATTTCAAGTATTCTTCAAGAAGCGGGTTATAAAGTTGGGCTATATACCTCACCTCATTTAAAAAATTTTACGGAGCGAATCCGAATTAATGGAGAAGAAGTTTCTCAACCCTTTGTTGTTGATTTTATTGCTAAGAATAAATCTTTTTTAGATAATCAACAGCTTTCATTTTTTGAAATGACTGTTGGTATGGCTTTTGATTATTTTGCAAAACAACATGTTGACATCGCCATTATAGAAGTGGGTTTAGGAGGGCGATTAGATTCAACAAATGTCATAAACCCTGAAGTTTCAGTAATTACAAATATAGGCTATGATCACACACAATTTTTAGGAGATACGCTCAAAGAAATTGCTTCTGAAAAAGCCGGAATTATAAAAAATAATACTCCCGTGGTTATTGGTGAAGATCAGGATGAAGTTATGGATGTATTTCTTCAGAAAGCATCAGAAATGAATGCTGACATTCACTTTAGTTCTGTTATAAAACATAATTATACCACTGATTTGTTAGGAAGTTATCAAGAGAAGAATATTAGAACTGCCTTACAGACTTTAGAGGTGTTTGGAGGTATTGCAATTTCGGAAACTCATATTCGTCAAGGTTTATTAAACGTTGTCAAAAACACAAACTTCAAGGGGCGATGGCAAATTTTACAAGAACAACCAAAAGTTATTTGTGATACGGCGCATAACAAGGAAGGATTACTGATTGTGTTGAATCAATTAGGAAAGCAGTACTTTAAAAATCTTCACATAGTTTTGGGTGTGGTAAATGATAAAAAGTTAGAGGAGCTACTTCCTCTTTTTCCAAAAGAAGCCAACTACTATTTTTGTACACCTGATATCCCAAGAGGATTAGATAAATATGAATTGGAAGTAAAAGCTAATTTATTTGGCTTATTTGGAAGTACATATGAATCCGTGAATGAAGCCTATTTACAGGCAGTTTTCAATGCAGATAAAGAAGATTTAGTATTTGTTGGTGGAAGCACATTTGTAGTTGCAGAAGTAGTTTAAAAAACTGACTATCTTGGTTTAATTAGTTGAACCCACCACTTTTTTGTAATTTTGAACTCAAATTAAACAAATTAAGACTCTCAAAGGACGCTTGTAATGGATATAAAAAAACTAGCTCAAGAAGTATTTGAAATTGAAGCAAAAGAAATTGCAAATCTAAGTTCTAGAATAACTGCTGATTTTGAGCATGCTATCCATGCCATTCTTCAAAGTTCAGGTAAGTTGATCGTTTCTGGAATGGGAAAATCTGGAATCATCGGAAAGAAGATTGCAGCAACGCTAGCAAGTACGGGAACACCAAGTTTCTTTTTGCATCCAGGGGAGGCCTATCATGGAGATTTGGGAATGATTGAAGAAAATGATATTGTGTTGTTAATTTCAAATTCTGGAGAAACAGACGAAGTATTGAAGCTGATTCCATTTTTAAAACATCAGAAGAATTGTACCATTTCTATGAGTGGAAATGAAGAGTCTACTTTGGCAAAAAACACCAAATATCACCTAAATATTGCTGTAGACAAAGAGGCCTGCCCTTTATTTTTAGCGCCTACTTCTTCTACAACTGCAACTTTAGTGATGGGAGACGCCATCGCGGTTACTTTGATGAAATTAAGAGATTTTAAAGAAGAAAATTTTGCAAAATTTCATCCTGGTGGTAGTTTAGGGAGAAGACTTTTGACTACTGTAGGTGATGTGATGAAAAAGTTAGAGTTACCCACAACAAAACCCAATGCCACTATAAAAGAAGTTATTCAGCGCATCACTGAAGGAAAGTTAGGTTTGGTGGTAGTATTAGATGAAAGTAGAATTAAAGGTGTGATTACTGATGGAGATATTCGTAGAGCTATGGAGTCTCGAGAGAAAGAATTCTTTGATTTATTTGCTAAAGATTTAATGAGTCTAGATCCAAAGTTAATTGACGCTAATGAAAAATTAATTACTGCGAGTGCTATTATGAGTGAAAATAAAATCAACTCTTTACTCGTTGTGAATACTACAAATGATTTTGTAGGTGTGGTTCAAATGTATGATTTAGGGATATAATTTATGAAAAAAGTAATCATAATCCCAGCCAGACTAGATTCCTCTAGGTTACCAAAAAAAGTTTTATTAGACCTTAAAGGAAAGACTGTCATACAAAGAGTCTATGAGCAATGTCTTAAAGTTAAGAATGTAGATGGGGTTTATGTAGCAACTGACAGTATAGAAATAAAAGAGATTTGTGAAACCTTTACCAATAATGTTATTATTACAAAAAGTACACATAAATCGGGAACTGACCGAATAGGAGAGGCCGTTCTATCTATAGATTGTGATATTGTGATTAATGTACAAGGAGATGAGCCTTTTATAGAGCCCAGTCTTATAGAAGCATTGGTGAATTCATTTTCAAATTCTGAAATTTCTATGTCTAGTGCTATGAGTAAAATCAATAATGTAAAAGATCTACAGAATACTAATGTTGTAAAAGTGGTTAAAGATCTTCATAATAATGCTCTCTTTTTTTCCAGATCACTTATTCCATTTCCAAGAGATGTTAAAGAAATTTCAATCGCTAACGAAGTGCTAGAAAAGTTTCAGTTTTTTAGACATATTGGTATTTATGGTTACCGTAAAGATTTCTTATTACATTTTGTTAATCTGGAACAAAGTTACCTAGAGAAAGTTGAAAAACTAGAACAATTAAGGGCTTTGGAGAATGGCTTTAAAATTAAAATGATAGAGGCCAACTCAAGTCTTATGGGTATTGATACCCAAGAAGATTATGAGGAAGCCTTAAAAAAATATTGAGTTCATAAAATTGTAATAAACTCTATTTCATAGGATTAAAAACAAATCAAAATAAACCTCTTTTTTTCTTTGTTAAGTTTAAAAACCCTTTTATATTTGCACCCGCTTGTATGAATTTATACATATAAGGGCAATTAGCTCAGTTGGTTCAGAGCACTTGGTTTACACCCAAGGGGTCGGGGGTTCGAATCCCTC
>CAJXSU010000093.1 GCA_913061465.1 uncultured Flavobacterium sp. | reverse complement strand
AAACGATAATCATCCCTATAACAACACCTGTGTTTATATCTACTTCTAAAAATCTTGAAAATACCAATCCTACACCACGCATTTGACCAGCTACATAAGTAAACGAAACTATCAAGGCACAAAATACAGCAACAGATCTAGCAACATTTGAATAATAACGATCTCCAATAAAATCTGGAACTGTGAATTTTCCAAATTTCCTTAAGTAGGGAGCTAATAATAGCGCTAACAACACGTAGCCTCCTGTCCAGCCCATTAAATAAACAGACCCGTCATATCCATTGAAAGAGATGATTCCAGCCATTGAAATAAATGATGCTGCAGACATCCAATCTGCGGCTGTAGCTAATCCATTAGCAAGAGGTGAAACTCCACCTCCAGCAACATAAAATTCCTTTGTAGATCCAGCTCTTGACCAAATAGCAATCCCTATGTATAAGGAAAAAGTAATTCCTACCAATACCCATGTCCAAATTTGTAAATCCATAATTAACTATCTAAATTATATTTTGCATCCAATTTATTCATCAATTTTATGTACACAAATATTAAAATGGTAAAAACATAAATTGAACCCTGCTGAGCAAACCAAAAACCAAGTTTAAACCCACCCATTCTAATACTATTTAATTCGTCTACGAATAGAATTCCAAAGCCGTAGGAGACAACAAACCAAATCGATAACAAGATTGACAGATACTTTAAGTTCGTTTTCCAATATTTTTTTTGATCGCTTATTTTCATCCTATTATTTTATATTATTATTTGTGAAACCTTTTCTTATTATCTCAGTTTCTTTTAAACTAACTATCCTGCTTAACGTGATATTTTACAGGACAGATAATATTATAAACTCAATTCATATATTTTTTTTAAAAAGAACTTTTAATATAATTCCTTACAATATACAAGATTATTAATTTCTTGACCGTTTAGAACTAGTGTATTTATTTTTCTATATTGAGCAGTCAAAAGCCATGTTATTATAAGATCTCTGATTTTATTTTTCTCCATTTCTTTATCAATAAAAATCCTGACACAAGAGCAATAACTGTTAATAAAATTGCTTGGACATAATACCCATAAATCCAATATCCGGTAGCAAACATGCAACTGTAAATTAATATACACCCCAACAACATTGCTATAATTCCTGATGGAACGCTCCAACCCTTATCATCTTGCCTTAATAATATTCCGTCTTTTTTTGCTCTATTGATTATTTTCTTCCATCCTGGGCCTCCAGGTTGAGTTTTTTTATAAAAATTCTGTAATACTTCTTTTTGCTCTGGCTGAGTTACATAGGTAGCAAATAACCAACACAAAGTAGTTATTAAAACTACAAATGGATATTCGTAATAGTCTTGAAAAACCCCCGTTTTAGAAGCAAATAAATAGTCTCCTACAAATGTTAATTTTAATACAATTGAAATAATACCTGAGGCAAACATTGCTGTAATTTCACTCCAAGCATTGATTCGCCACCAAAACCATCTTAGAATAAAAATTAATCCTGTTCCTGCTCCAAATACTAATAATAATTCAAATAATTGTAAGGCGTTTTGAAGGAATAAAGCTAATACTGCACTTAGAACCATTAATAGTACAGTAGAAATTCTTCCTACAAAAACAAGTTTTTTTTCTGAGGCTTTTGGGTTTACTTGTTGTTTGTAAAAATCATAAACCATATAAGATGAGCCCCAATTTAACTGTGTAGAAATAGTACTCATATAAGCGGCTATTAAAGATGTTAAAACTAATCCAAGTAATCCGCTTGGCAACATTGTAAGCATCGCAGAGTATGCCAAGTCATGACCTAACTTATTCTCTGTTACATTTGGAAAAGCTTCTTGTATGCTTGCTAAATCTGGAAATATTACTAAAGATGCTAGAGCAACAATAATCCAAGGCCAAGGTCTTATTGCATAATGCATAATATTAAAGAAAAATGTAGCTCCAATTGCATGATTTTCATCTTTAGCAGCTAACATTCTTTGAGCGATGTAGCCCCCTCCTCCTGGCTCTGCCCCAGGATACCAAGAACTCCACCACTGAACAGCAAGTGGAATAATTAATAATGTGATTACAGATTGTTTATCACTAAAATCTGGTAATATAGAAAGTTTATTAGCTACATTTTCGTTAGCTAAAAGAGCTTCTATACCCCCAACTTCTGGAATGTTTACCAAGTAAAAAGCGGCACCAATAGCACCTCCCATAGCTACAAAGAATAAAATAAAATCAGTATATACGACACCTTTAAAACCACCTAATGCACTAAACACAACCGTAATTAATCCAGCACTAATTACCGTTTGCCAAGGTTCTAATCCTAACATTATACCCCCTATTTTTATTGCTGCTAGGGTAACTGCCGACATAGTTATTACATTAAAAATTACCCCTAAGTAAACAGCTCTAAACTTTCTTAAAAAATGTGCTGGTGGCCCTCCATATCTAAGCTCATAAAATTCAATATCAGTATTAACATCAGACTTTCGCCACAACTTAGCATATATAAAAACAGTAAGTAGTCCAGTTATTAAAAAAGCCCACCACACCCAGTTACCTGACACACCATTTGTTCTTACAATATCAGTAACTAAGTTAGGAGTATCTGTAGAAAATGTTGTTGCTACCATAGATACACCTAGAAGCCACCATGGCATGGTTCTTCCTGATAGAAAAAACTCAGAAGAACTTTTTCCAGATTTTTTTGAAAAATAAATACCTATTGAAAGTGTAATTGCAAAAAATAAAATGATGATTACAAAGTCTAATGAAGTTAATGTTACCATAGGTAAAAATAATTTAATTATCCTACTAATTAGAAAAGGAAAGAAAAAAGAAGAGTGATAAAATCACCCTTCTTGAATTCAAAATTAAAACTTTTTAAACTGAAAAACTCGTTTCAATCATAAAGAAACTGAACATAAGCCTAAAAAGAAAACTATTTCGACAAATGACAACTTAATGATGATTAAAACTGTAAAAAAATAGTCTCTAAAAATAAATATTAATCTTTATGGGCCACTGTTTTAATTAGATTGTACTTTTTAAAATTCTCAATTATATAATTAGCATATCTTAAAAAACCAAGATCGGTAAGATGAACACCATCTACTGTTCCTTCATTATCCATACCATCAGCTTTCATATCTTCTATATAAAAAATATTTTGAAATCCATTTTTTAAAATTTTATCATATTCATTTTTAAGTGCCAAATTTTCTTGTATCAATTCAGTTTCTATTGTCTTATCTAGAAAGGCTGTCTTATACATCATATTTTCAACAAAAATAATAGGTGTTGATGGTTGTTTTTTTCTGATAATTTTTACTAAAGGTAAGACACGCTCTTTCACTTGTTTTATATTCATATTTTGCAAACATTCAATCACATAAACACTAGCTTTAATTTCAGAAATTAATTCAATTATTGGTGTTTCCATTCTACCATTCCCACTAAACCCAAAATTAATACAATCTACATCTAGTTTTCTAGATATAATATTTGTGTGTGCCATCCCTGGTCTGGAAGCACAGCCTCCCTGAGTAATACTTGTGCCATAGAAAACAATAGGTTTTTTTGTGTTGGGAGTAGCCTTTTTAATTTGAGCATCACTATCTATACCTATTTCTAATTTGGTAACTCCATCGTACAAGGGTAAGAATAATTTATACTCTCTAAATTCAGAACTTATGTTTGTTATTAGTTCATATTCATTTATACTATCAGAAGCGACTTCGTTATTTTGATATTTCTTTTGACCTACTAGGGCTCCTGCTGAAGTTACATATCTCCATTTATTGTTATACTTTGTATATAAATCTATTCCCTTAATACCAGTAGATGCCATATGAGGCATATCAAAATCATTTAAAATTGTCCATTTTAAACTAATACTTGTGGAATTCGAGTGAAATCGTACAGTTATTCCTGCAGATGCTTTTGACAAGTCCCAAACTGGCTCTCTTACCTTATCTTTATAAGAAATAGGTAACCTATCGTATGGGCTTTCCTTAAGTGAATCTGAGATAGACGTTCCTTCAATTATAAAATGATCCCTGCCAAAATAGGTGATCTCTTTTTCTTGGGTGATTTTATTTTCTTGAGAAAAACTCAAAATTGAATAGCCAAATATCATACAGATTAAAAGATATCTCATAGTATTTATAAATTTATTCTTTTTTTTAAAAAATAAAGGGAGATTTATAAAAAATCTCCCTTTATTAATTATTAATTAAATATACCTATCTAGCAAACCATAATTTAGTAGTCATTTTATCAGGACCTTGAGTTGATACTGCAGACTGAGCATTGGTAGAATTTGACGTATACACACTGGTTCCATATTGTAACCTTTGAGGATAAGCTCCATTAAGATCTCCAGCAAAACTTATGATATCATTATTAGTTGATTCAATAAACGCTGCACTTGGATAACCAGTAT
>CAJXSU010000092.1 GCA_913061465.1 uncultured Flavobacterium sp. | reverse complement strand
GAATACGGTTTTAAAAAATTAAATTATGACATTATTTACGGTGCTGCTGATATAGGAAATATTGCTTCAAATAAGGTACTTCAAAAAATAGGTTTAAATTTTGTAAATGAATTTGCATTTAAAAATGTAAAGTGCAATTGGTATGAGTTAAAAAATAATGAATATGGAACATAGAGAATGTTTAGAGTGTGGTGAGCCTCTAAAGGGAAGAGTTGATAAAAAATTCTGTTCAGATTATTGTAGAAATTCACACAACAATAAAGTTAATAAAGACAGTAAAAATTTAATTAGAAATATTAATAACCGTCTACGAAAAAATCATAAAATCCTTTTCGATCTCAATACTTTTGGCAAGACTAAAGTAACTAGAACTCAATTATATGATAGAGGTTTTGACTTTCAATTGTTTACCTCAATTTATAACACAAAAACAGGGAATACCTACTTCTATATCTATGATCAAGGGTATTTAACTCTAGAACATGATAAGTTTTTATTGATTAAAAGAGAAATTTAGAAGACTATTTTTAAAATAACAGAACCCCCAAGAAATAAGATTTTATTTCTTGGGGGTTTAATTTTAGTTTATAAGTACGTTAATCTATTTCTGAAACGCGCAGGGTATTTACCATTCCTCTTTCCTCAACGGGCATAGAGGTTAAATTGATCACAATATCTCCAGAAGCAACATAATTCTTTTCTTTTGCAATTCTGTTAATATCAACAACAGTATCATCTGTGCTTAAATTTTCATCATAAAAAAATGCTCTTACCCCCCAAAGTAAATTAAGCTTCCCTAGAATTCTTTTTTGAGTTGTAAATGCTAAAATATGTGATTGTGGTCTCCAAGCGGAAATCTGAAATGCAGTATAACCACTATTAGTTAAAGTACAAATAGCAGCTGAATTTGTGTCTTTAGACATTAATGCTGCGTGATGGCATAAAGATTTCGTAATAAATCTATCGGTTCTAATATGAGGCGCTTGGTGAGGTACTTTAATTAATGGTGAATTTTCAACACTCATAATAATTTCACTCATCTTTTGAATTACTCTAACTGGATGTTTTCCAACAGATGTTTCTCCAGATAACATTACAGCATCGGCTCCATCCATAATAGAATTTGCAACATCGTTTACCTCCGCTCTTGTGGGTACGGAATTTGTAATCATAGTCTCCATCATTTGAGTAGCAATGATTACAGGAATACGAGCTTTCTTTGCTCTATTTACAAGCATCTTTTGAATTAACGGAACTTCCTGCATCGGTATTTCTACTCCTAAATCTCCTCTAGCAACCATCAACCCGTCACAATAAGGAATTAAAGAATCAATATTTTCTACAGCCTCTGGTTTTTCGATCTTAGCGATTACAGGAACTCTATATTCTGAATTTTGAGCAATTAAATCTCGAAGTATTCTTAAATCTTCCGGAGTTCTAACAAATGATAGGGCAAGCCAATCTACATCTAAGCTTAACGCAAAAATAGCATCTTTTTTATCCTTATCTGTAAGTGCTGGCAGTGAAATATCAGTGTTTGGAAGGTTCACCCCTTTTTTAGAGGATAAAACTCCGCCAACAATAACTTTAGTTATTACTTTTAATTTTTTATCGGTTGAAATAACCTCAAACTGTAATTTTCCATCATCTACTAAAATCTGTTCTCCAGATTTTACATCTCTAGGAAAGTTCTGATACGTCATAAACGCTTTTTGATTATTTCCAATACATTCTTCTGTAGTAAAAATAAATTCAGCTCCATCCTCTAAAATAACTCCGTCTTCCATCACCCCAACACGTAGTTTTGGACCTTGCAAGTCAGCCAACACTGCTACATTGTAACTATTTTCTTCATTAATTTCGCGTATTTGCTTTACACGTTCTTTTACATCTTCATAATCTGCATGAGAAAAATTAATTCTAAAAACATTAACTCCTGAACAAGCTAGTTCTGTTAGTTTTTCTTTTGTATTTGTTGCAGGGCCTAAAGTGGCAACAATTTTTGTTTTCTTGTTTATGAGCATATTTAAAAAATTAAAAATTGTTTAGATTTTAAAGAATCTATTTCAACAGTATAAGAAGTTACAATTTGAGTAATTTGCTTAATCTGATTTACTGTTTTATAAATTGTTTCTTGAGTTGGTTCACCAACTATTTTTATAAAATAATCTACTTTTTTCTTTTCAGGGATTAGGTAGGTCTTAGTTTCTGTTGCCAATACTATTGTATCTGAGGCATTTATTCTTTCTTCAGTAAAACTATTTGATATTAAATACCATTCAAAACCATATTCTTCATTAACATCATTGTAAACTGAAAAAGATGCATTGCTTTCAAAATCTAAACTATACGTAGCTTTTGAAAAGTGAGTATCTAAATTCTTGTTTAATAAATAAGCTAACTTAAAATCTTCTAACGCAGTGTGAATACCAATTAGTGTATAATTATCTTCATTAAAATCGTCTATGTCTAACGAATAAACTTGCATTAAAAGTGGTATTGGGTTTAATTAATAATACTACTAAAGCAGCAAAATTAATGATTGTTTTAAGAATGAACATAAAAATTAACGAAATCGTTATCGATTATGAATTTTCTATTTGTTTTTGGAAGGTATAATAAACTCTCTTTGATGCTTGTTCTTCTGCCTTCTTTTTCGATGTTGCTCTTCCTTTTGCTATTTGAACATCATCAATACTAATTTTTACACTAAAATGTTTAACAGACTCATTTCCTGTGTCTTCATAGGTGTCTATATCATACTTTTTCTTTTTCTTCTGGCACCATTCAATAATAAGACCTTTATAACTAGTTATCTTTCCTTCAAGTTTAGGGATATCTACATAAGGGACAATAACTTTATCATAAATAAATTTATTACAATATGCATATCCTCTGTCCAAATATATAGCACCTATTAAAGCTTCAAAGATATTACCATGTATGTTATCTCCAATATTCTTTTGAGAAATATTACTCTTTACAAATGAAATTAAATTTAAATCTTTACCTAACTCATTCAAATGCTCTCTACTTACTATTTTAGATCTCATTTGGGTTAAATATCCCTCAGATTGATTAGGCGCTTTAGTAAAAAGATAAGAAGCTATAACTGCTCCCAACATTGCATCTCCGACAAATTCCAATCTTTCATAGTTAAAAGGTTCACCTTTTTTATCTACTTTTTTTAAAGATCGATGTGTAAATGCTTTTTGATAATTCTCAATATTATACGGCTTAAATTTCAATAAATTTCGCACAGCGTTATAAAATACCTTATCATCTCCTTTAGATGATTGGGTAACTATTTTACGAATGAAATTCATGAAGTATTAATCTATTTTTCTGAATGCCACACAGGCATTATGACCACCAAAACCAAAAGTATTACTCATAGCAACTTTAATCGCTCTTTTTTGAGGTTTATTAAGTGTTAAATTTAAGTCTGGATTGATGTTTTCATCTGCAGTACTATGATTAATTGTCGGAGGTACAATACCATGTTTCATCGCTAATATAGATGCGATAGATTCAATAGCTCCGGCAGCACCTAGAAGGTGTCCTGTCATAGATTTTGTAGAATTAATGTTAATATTCTTTGCGTGATCACCAAAAACTTCAGAGATAGCCTTAAGTTCAGCAACATCTCCTAAAGGTGTTGAAGTTCCGTGAGTGTTAATATGATCTACGTCTTCTGGTTGTATTCCAGAGTTTTCTAAACAGTTTTTCATCACAGCAATAACTCCGATACCCTCAGGGTGTGGTGCAGTCATGTGATGTGCGTCTGAAGACATTCCGCCTCCAATAACCTCTGCATAGATTTTTGCTCCTCTTGCTTTAGCATATTCATATTCCTCTAAAACAATAGCGCCTGCTCCCTCACCTAAAACAAACCCATCTCTTTCCGCGTCAAAAGGTCTAGAAGCGGTTTCTGCAGTTTCATTTCTAGTAGATAACGCATGCATAGAATTAAATCCTCCCATACCTGCAATGGTAACAGCTGCTTCACTACCTCCTGTGACAATGACATCGCATTGCCCTAGACGAATGTAATTTAAAGCATCTATCATGGCGTTAGCCGAAGATGCGCAAGCTGATACTGTAGTGTAATTTGGACCCATAAATCCATTTTTAATGGAAATGTTTCCTGGAGCAATATCTGCTATCATTTTAGGAATAAAAAAGGGATTAAATTTTGGTGTTCCGTCTCCAGCAGCAAAATTTAAAACTTCGTTTTGAAAAGTTTCCAAACCTCCAATACCTGCTCCCCAAATTACACCTACTCGAAATTTATTAATAGTGTCCAAGTCTAATCCTGAGTCTGCTATTGCCTCATCTGAGGCAACCATAGCATATTGGGTAAACTTATCCATTTTACGAGCATCTTTTCTGTTCATATAATCTGTAACAGTAAAGTTTTTTACTTCACATGCAAAACGAGTCTTGAACTTGGTAGCATCAAAATGCGTGATAGGTGCCGCCCCGCTAACTCCGTTAACTAAGGCAGACCAATATTCTTCAATATTGT
>CAJXSU010000091.1 GCA_913061465.1 uncultured Flavobacterium sp. | reverse complement strand
TAACAACGCATGGACCTGCTTCGATTACTGTACAAGGAATATTCTTCCCGTTTTCATCAAATAAGCTGGTCATTCCGATTTTTCTTCCTATTAACCCAGACATTTAGTTAAAATTTTAGACGATTAGATTATTTCCAGCGCGTCTATATTAATATTATTGTTTTGAAACCTAAGTTTCTGCATTTGTCTTTAAAATTTCTCTAAAAAAAAAGCGTAAAACAAACGCTACGCTAATTTGTTTTTTCCGTTTTTCCTTCGCGAAACGCTCCAGACATGTTAATGCTTCCATTTTGCTACGTTTGCTTGAACAAATTCAACGCAATTTTAGCTAATGGTCTGCAAAAGTAGTAAATTTATTTTGATTATTATACTCATATCCTAAAAAAATAAAGGAACTTATTTTTATTTTTAATCAAGGTAATAGTACAGCCAAAAAAACGAGTTGCCTATTAAAGACAACTCGTTTAATTCTTGATTTACGAAGGTACTTAATTAGACGTATAATATAGCTCTACTTTATAATCATTCGCAGCAGGCAAGCAGTAATTCATCATACCATTACCTGTTACAAATTTATTGGTTGCACTATCATAAGAACCAGTGGCCACCAAAACTTGTTTTCCGGTACTGTCACATATAATGGCTTTTCTAAAATTTATAACCGTGTCTTTAGGTAAAACTGTAGTCCCTAAATCTATATGTGTAGTAATTCCATCTGCAGTTCCAGTAATGCTGATTACTTTTTCCACAGTAGTATCTAAAGTCACTAAATTGGTTTCTGTTGGCGTATTTTCTGTGATGTGAATTTTGGGAGAACTAGCTTCACCGCCGAGTGGAGTCCAAACACCTGAGTTCCATGAATTTCCTGTATTTCTGTAGTAATAAAAACCAGGTGAAACATCTGCGGTACTAGAACCCATTCCATTGGAAGGAATAGCTCCAATACCAGTGTTAAAGACTACTAAACCATCATAATAATTGGGGTTGTAACTTGCAGAACCTAATGAACCACTATCAAATAAACTAGTTATTGATGTTAAATCTGTTCTAGGGTAAATAATTCCTTTTCCAGCGTTATTAACGTTATTGTAGGTAGAACTACTTGAACCATCTATAAAAGCTAAACTAGTTGGAGCTCCACTAGAAGGATTAGAATTGGTCAAAACTTGTGCATATGATACACCATATACAAAGAAAAAAATATATAAAAATTTATTATTCATAATTGAAAAAATTTAATAAGTCTGTTAATCTTCTACAATTAAAACCCAAGATGATCCATTTGAAATAAACAAGCCTGATTTACCTCCACCCATCTGAACATTGTTACCAACAACATTACTCAAATCTATAGTAGTTGAAGAGTTTAAATTTATTATTGCTAATAATTTTCCTGCCTCAGCAATAGAAGTTGAAGGAAGAGTTATGGTTGGTGTGGTAAAAGCCCCTCCATTTGTTAAATTAAAAGTAGAACCCGAACCCGGTATTGTAGCGTCTGATGAAATATCAACATCGATTATAGGCCCCAAATTTGCTCCATTAGGTACCATGGGAGTCCAAGCAGTTCCATTCCAATAGTAATATCCTGTACTCGAAGCATTGGTACTATAGACCAATTGACTGGTCTTGGTTCCATTGGTTGTAGTCGTAGTCATATCATCAGTAACAATAGGTACTGTAATTCCATCAATAGCATTTAAAGCGCCTGGAGTATCACCAGCGTTTCCAACCACGTCTAAAGTAGTTTGAGGACTTGCTGTGCCTATTCCCACTTGTGCATAACCGGCAAAACCTAAAGAGAATAGCATTATTGTTAAAATATATTTTTTCATTGTAGTGTTTATTTTATGTGTAATTGTAATTTTTTTAAAGTTGCTGTAAAGCGGTTGAAATTCTTGAAAACATTAGTCTCTAATGCCCAAAGAATATTGAGTTTTTTCTTAATATTAGTTAAGAAAATAAGCAGGTGTATTTTTCTGGAGGTGGAGACAAGGGTGGCGCTGTGTCAAACCTATAATGATCTGCTACATATAGCGGTGCTTTTTTGTAAAGTAAACTCGCTGTAATTCGCTTTACTAGACTATGGGTCTCAAGCCTAAAAAAAGCAGGAATCTGGATATTTTGTGCCAATATCCCTTTATTGTGTTCTATCTGTTCTGTGAACAGGTAGGTAATGAGGTATGCATTTTGAATTGAAGCGGCATTGAGAAGACGAATACTTCCCTGCATCAACAGAGGATGGCGTATGACTAGGGTCTCCGAAATGATGTTAAGATCACCTGTAATAATGAGTTTATTTTTTATCTCGAGTTGAGAGGCATCATGAATAACTACATCACTTAAGCTTGTGTTAAGAGAAGTAGATAACTGCTGTGAACCCCCAATAAAATGAAGTGTACCCTCTCCTAACAGATCACTTTGAAAAGTATTCTCTTGCTCTAGAGTATATACATTATCATTTAGGGTAAGTATAAAATCTTTCTTTACCACAAACTGCGCAGATAACTTTAAAGTGCATAGAAAACCAAAAACTACCAATACCAGTAGCGAACTAGAAATGTTCTGAAAATTTCGGAAAGGGGTTTTCATTTTTATAAGGGGTAAATATTACCACAAATATAAATAAAAAATCTTAATAGGATGAAGTTTTTTCAAATGCAAACTCCACAACCATCTAATTAGTAAAGATAAATGAGATTAATTTCATAAAAAAAGACAATGCCTTTGAGGCATTGTCTTGTAAAATTGACATAATTCTGAACTGAAGGCTATGTTAGCCTGCGATACGTGTGATTTATGTACTTATACTTTAATTTCAACTTCTACTCCGCTTGGTAATTCAAGCTTCATAAGCGCATCGATAGTTTTTGAAGAAGAACTATAGATGTCTAACAAACGTTTGTATGCAGACAATTGAAATTGTTCTCTAGATTTTTTATTCACGTGAGGTGAACGTAAAACCGTGAAAATTTTCTTGTTTGTTGGTAAAGGTATTGGACCATTAACTACGGCTCCAGTACTCTTTACTGTCTTTACAATTTTTTCAGCAGATTTATCTACTAAATTGTAATCGTAAGACTTTAATTTTATTCTAATTTTTTGACTCATCGTTTTTATTTTTAGTAGATTATCCTTTTGCTTTAGCGATTACTTCCTCAGAAACGTTAGAAGGAGTTTCTGCATAGTGAGAAAATTCCATGGTAGAAGTTGCTCTACCAGAAGACATAGTTCTTAATGCAGTTACATATCCAAACATTTCAGATAATGGCACTAAAGCCTTAACAACTTTAGATCCAGCTCGGTCACTCATATCGTTAACCTGACCTCTTCTTCTGTTTAAATCTCCTACAATATCACCCATGTTTTCTTCAGGAGTTAATACTTCTAGCTTCATTAGAGGTTCCATGATTTTTGCTTTGGCAGATTTTGCTGCAGCTTTGTAACCCATTTTGGCCGCTAACTCAAAAGATAATTGATCTGAATCTACCGCATGAAAAGAACCATCTTTTAGGGTTACTTTCATGGAATCCATTTCATATCCTGCTAAAGGACCGTTCTTCATTGCTTCTTTGAATCCTTTTTCAACAGATGGTACAAATTCTCTAGGAACATTACCCCCTTTAATTGTTGATTCAAATTGTAAGCCTTGAAAACCTTCTTCTGCAGGTTCCATCGTAAATACGATGTCTGCAAACTTACCACGTCCACCAGATTGTTTTTTATACACTTCTCTGTGATCTGCAGATGCAGTGATAGCTTCTTTATATTCTACTTGAGGTTGACCTTGGTTTACCTCTACTTTAAATTCACGTTTCAAACGATCTACAATTACATCTAAGTGTAACTCTCCCATTCCTGAGATAATGGTTTGCCCTGAAGCTTCATCAGAACGTACTGTAAATGTAGGATCTTCTTCAGCTAATTTACCAAGACCAATACCTAACTTATCTACGTCAGCTTTTGTTTTTGGCTCAACAGCGATACCAATTACTGGATCTGGAAAATCCATAGATTCCAGTACAATTGGGTGTTTCTCGGCTGTTAAAGTATCTCCAGTCTTAATAGATTTAAAACCTACTGCTGCACCAATATCACCAGCTTCGATATAATCGATAGCATTTTGTTTGTTGGCATGCATTTGATAGATTCTAGAAATACGTTCTTTTTTACCCGAACGATTGTTTAACACATAAGAACCAGCATCTAAACGTCCTGAATACGCTCTAAAAAAAGCTAAACGTCCTACAAAAGGATCTGTTGCAATTTTAAATGCTAATGCAGCAAACGGCTCTTTTACATCTGGTCTACGTATTTCTTCTTGCTCAGTATCAGGATTTACACCTACAATACCTTCTTTATCCATTGGAGAAGGCAAATAACGACATACAGCGTCTAAAAGAAACTGAACACCTTTATTTTTAAATGCAGAACCACAAATCATTGGAATAATAGACATATCCATCACAGCAGACCTGAGTGCTGCATGCACCTCATCTTCTGTAATAGAGTCTTCATCTTCCATATATTTTTCTAACAAATTTTCATCATAAGCAGCAACTTCTTCAATAAGTTTGCCACGTAAGATTTTTGCTTCTTCTTTTAATTCTTCAGGAATATCGACAACATCAAATGTTGAACCCATTCCTTCTTCATGCCATACAATAGCTCTGTTCTTAACTAGATCTACAATACCTTTAAAGTTCTCTTCGTCACCA
>CAJXSU010000090.1 GCA_913061465.1 uncultured Flavobacterium sp. | reverse complement strand
TGGGATGATGATTAATTTTCCAATTAATACCATCTTCACTAAATCCAGCAAAAATGTTCATTTGAACTGCTTTATTATCACATCTAAAAACACCGGCAAATCCATTTTTGAATGACACAACAGCACTATTAAAGATGCTGTTTGATGAGGGAATGTCATATCTATCAATGATAGGGTTGGAAGAATAACGCCACAAAACATCATTACATAATTCAGGTTTGTTTTGCCATGGAATTTTTGAGCTATTCTTCAGAGTATTCATATTTTAATTACTAATTTTTTTAACTTTATCAAACCAAGTAAATTTAAGAATTATTGAAGTGATTACAAAAACTAATAACGATATAATGGCCTTAGGATAATCTCTAATAACAAAATAAATTGGCATTACAATCATACTAGATTGCCAAATAATCCCAATGACACAATTTAACATATCTTTCCAAAAATCTGTATTTTTTTGAAAATTTGAATCTTCTTTCAAAAGTTCGTTGTAAACAGGTTTCCACCAACCCCAAGGTCTTACCGATTTATAAAATGATTTTAATGTATTCATTTCCGTTGGTTTGGTTAAGTATGTTCCTAAAAAAGACCCTGTTAGAGATACTATGAAAATAATTGGAAATAGATAAATAGCATGAACGTGAAGTAATTCATATAATAAAGAACCCTCGTTAAAACTTTCTTTATTTTGGTCCAAGATAAATTGAAGAGTTGCCACTAACAAACCGGACAACATTCCCCAAAAATAACCCCAGCCATTAAAACGCCACCAAATCCATTTTAAAAAATTAGCTGCTACATAACCCCCAAAAAGAGCAGACGTAATCCACAGGGTTAATGAATTAATAGAATTCGCAAAAAAGCCCATAAATACGCCCAAGATTACTATTAAAAAAGATGCGATATAACTAGCTTTTATGTAATGTTTGTTAGTTGCGTTTGGTTTAAAATATTTTTTATAAATATCATTCACTAAATAAGCAGGACCTGCATTAACAAAAGCAGAGAAAGTTGACATAAATGCTGCCAAAAGCCCAGCTAATAACAAGCCTTTGATTCCAACTGGAATATGAAAATTAATTACTTTTGGGAGCAACACCTCCAGATCTGATCCGTTTAGAGATGAATTATTAATCATTTCTGGGCTTAAGGCCACTAAAGCAATAACTACTATTCCACCTATCAAAAGATACCTAGGAATAAATAAAATTAAATTAGTAAAACCACTCATGTATGCTGCCTCTTTCACGTTTTTAGTGGCTAATATTCGCTGCATATCAAAACTAGGAGTTGGGCCAGCTATACTAGCAAAAAATCCTTTGAATAGAGTCATTCCAACTAATGCTCCAAACATTTTAAATCCTTCGGAATCAATCAAGTCATTAAAAGCTTGAAATTTTTCACTCCAGTGAGTTTTTAACTCCCAGTCAAAAAAAACATTTCGCCATTCTGCAGTAATAACATTATTTATTTCCACATCAGTTACAGCAAAAAAACCATATCCTGCCACTAAAATACCAGCTATCACCATTATACCATACTGAAGAACCTCTGTCGCTACAACGGAAAACATACCCCCTTTAACAGTATAAAGTGTAGTCAAAAATATAATGATTAGGGCGAAAGATTGTTCTGAATTAAAAATCACTAATTCATTAATTTCCAAGGTAAGATCCCAAGGTAAAATGATTGACATAAATTTTCCTACACCCTCAAAAAAATATGCAATAAATCCTATTGCTGCAACAATTGCAAAAACAGCAACAATCATATGAGAGGCTCTACCAGCTTTAGAATCTCCAAACCTAGTTAAAATCCACTCTGAACCTGTCATTATGTTTGATCTCCTTATCCAAACAGCTAAAAACATCATGACAAATATTTGATTCCAAATCGGCCAAAGCCACATAAACATAAAACTCTTTAAACCATATAGAAAAAGAATTCCAACCATCCATGCTGTTCCAGAGACATCAAACATTCCTGAACCATTACTCAAGCCTAAGTAATACCATTTAATAGATTTCTCCCCTAAAAAGTAAGAATCTAACCCTCTAGATGCTTTTTTTGACACCCAAATGCCTAATCCAATGGTAAGTATTATATATATTATAATTATTGATAAATCTATAATATTCATTATTTAGTTGTTTTTTTCGCTCGCCAATTATAACTGGCATCAGCTGCCGTAAAAAATAATTCCCTACTGTTTAATATTTCTTTGTTAGAGATAGCTTTTTTTTAAAGGGAAGGACATCATATAGATTTGCTAATTGTCTGAAATATTTTGACTTGAAGTATTTTCACCCTCATTTGTAAATGAGTTGTTGTTTATATATAAAATAATAGCTTGTTCAAATTTTGAACACTTTATTTTTTAAATTTATTATGACAATACTATAAAATCAAATAAAACACGATGATATATATTATATCTATATTAGCTTTTTTAATCATCAATATCTTTTCCTAATTACTGAAGTAAAAATTAAAAAAAATAACTGTTTGGCGAATAAAATTAGACGGACAACAACTGAGTTCAGTTAAACGTTATAAAAACTTAAATATGCAAACAAAAAAAATATTTACACTTAGTCGTAGGCATCATATTTTCTTTTGGCTTTTTTATTTTTTATTAAACACATTAAGGTGGGGTAATTATTTTAACGATTATTTGTATTCGCTAAAAACTAACATCATTGGTTTCCCTGTTCACATGATTCTAGTTTATCTCAATATTTTTATTTTAATGCCTAAGCTTGTATTTAAGAAAAAATATTTTTCTTTTATTATAGCTATACTTGGATCTCTCTTGTTAATGGTTTTTATAAAATTCAATTTAACCTATTACCTAGTAAGCGAAAATATCTGGCCCGAAGGACCCGCAGTTATTAATGATTTTTCATTTAGCTATGCGATTGATATGATGATAGGTGAATTGTATGTGATAACTTTTGTAACTGCAATAAAAATAACAATGGATTGGCTGGAAGAACAAAAAAGAACAGCAGAACTAGAAAAAATGCAATCTGAAACTGAGCTTAAATTTTTGAGGACTCAAATATCACCACACTTTTTTTTTAATACTCTAAATAATATCTACTCTTTAGCAATCGAAAAATCTGAAAAAACACCCAAAATAATACTTAAACTTTCAGAGTTAATGCGATATCTCCTATACGAAACAAGAACAAAAAGGCAGCGCCTAGATCAAGAAATAATTTGTATTCAAAACTACTTGGAATTAGAATCTATTAGATATGGTAAATTATTGGAAATAGACATGAAGATTAGCGGCGATATTATGAATAAGGAAATAGCCCCTATACTATTATTATCTTTTGTTGAAAATGCCTTTAAACACGGTGCAAATAAAAATGTAGGAAATATAAAAATTGACTTAGATTTTAAAATAATAGATAATTTTCTTTATTTTACTATATCAAATCCAGTCCCTAAACTGGGCAAGCATAAGCAAATTATAGACCATCCAGGCGGAATTGGCTTGAACAATGTTAGGAAAAGACTTGCCCTAGGTTATAACAGAGATGAATATGAATTAAACATTGAAAACAACAACAAAGTGTTTATAGTTAATCTTAAAATAAAAGTATAATGACAGTCAACTGTTTAATAATAGATGATGAGCCTTTAGCCATTAATGTTATAAAAAATCACATCAAAGAAATTGACAATTTAAACGTTATTAATACTTTTAATAGTGCTATTGATGCATTAAGTTTCATGAAATCTAATAATGTTGATTTACTGTTTTTAGATATAAATATGCCGTTATTAGATGGGTTGGATTTTATTAAAAGTTTAGATAAAAAACCAATGATAATTATAACTACGGCCTATAGTGAATACGCAATAAAAACTTACGAATTAGAGGTCCTAGATTACTTGGTGAAACCCATATCATTCCCAAGGTTTTTAAAAGCTGTTAATCGAGCATTTAAAAAATTTAACTCTAGTTTGACATCAAATCTAAATATTGCTAAAAGAACACATATTTTTATCAAAGTTGATAAAAAGAAAATGCAAAAAATATACTTAGATGAAATTTTAATTATCGAATCTTTGAGAGATTATTTAAAAATAAAAACAATTACAAATAAATATATTATTCATAGTACTTTGAGTAGTTTTACTGAAAAGTTACCCTCTAATAATTTTATACGAATACATAGGTCTTTCACAATTGCCATAGATAAAATTGAGGCAGTTCAGGGAAATAGTGTTGAAATTGACGGTGTTAAATATGTGATTGGAAGATCTTATATTGAACATGTGAAAAATAGAATACTACAGTAACTTTTTTTATTTATTATTAATATTTCATTAAAATATTATAGTTTTTTAAGATTTTATCGAAAATTAATTGTCCACTCCTAATCAATCTACATTCTAAAGTTATTTTGGTAATTATTTTGTCATTTTCAACAACGTGTCTTATAAGAATTTCACCTTCAGGTAAAAAAATTTTTAATCCCTCCGACTCATCCTGTGGGTATAAATCAAATTCACCGCTAATCCAATTTAAAAACTTATTGTAAATAGCCTCAGAATCAAAAAGTAATTTCTCTTTGATTTGATTATTTGAAAAAGAAATAATTTGTTCATTTTTATTCATTATTTCACATGTGATGGGATGTTATTTTTTTAAAAAATGGTATCGTTTAAAAGCTTCAATTGCTGCATAATCTGCCAAACCAAAATCATTATATTTTTTTGCAGTTAATCGATTTCGATCTTCAACTCTCACCCAAAATTCTCTAGAATCATCTCCCTGATACATCACACCGT
>CAJXSU010000089.1 GCA_913061465.1 uncultured Flavobacterium sp. | reverse complement strand
AATTCCATGGTAGCTTTATCTGTTTCAATTTCGGCTAAAATATCTCCTTCTTCAACTTTATCTCCAATATTTTTTAACCAAGAAGCAACTGTTCCTTCTTCCATGGTATCACTCAACCTAGGCATCGAAATTACTTGAACTCCATCAGGAATTGATGAAGAGGTAGTTTTTTTTGTTGTTTCTTCTGGAGAATCTTCTGGAGAATCTTCTTTAGGTGTCTCCTCTTTAGTGGCCCCATTTAAAATTTCTGATATATCTTCTCCTTCTTCACCAATAATAGCTAAAAGAACATCTACTGGAGATGTTTCTCCTTCTTGAACTCCTATATACAACAAGGTTCCTTCATTAAAAGATTCAAATTCCATGGTTGCTTTATCGGTTTCAATCTCAGCAAGAATATCTCCTTCTTCAATTTTATCACCTACTTGCTTTAACCATTTAGCCACAACACCTTCTTCCATGGTGTCACTTAAGCGAGGCATGTTTACTGCTATTGCCATATGTTTTCCTAAATTATTTTTTAATCTTGCTCTTTTAATTTGTGAAAACTAAAATTATAAGAGTTATACTTTTTAATACTTACTATACTATTTGATAAAAGGGTAATCTTCTTGCTCGTATACTACATCATATAATTGACTAACTTCAGGATATGGAGATTCATCTGCGAATTTCTCACATTCTTTAACTTTGTCTTTTACTTGTTGATTTATTTCTTCAATTTCTTCTTGTGTTGCGTACTTTTTATCTTTTATGATATCAAGTATTTGAGTAATTGGATCAATTTTTTTGTATTCTGCAACTTCATCTTTAGTCCTGTAATGTTGAGCATCTGACATGGAATGCCCACGGTAACGATAAGTTTTCATTTCTAAAAATGTTGGACCTTCACCTCGTCTTGCTCTTTGTATAGCTTCATCAACTGCTTCCGCTACTTTTATAGGATTCATTCCATCTACAGGTCCACAAGGCATTTCATATCCTAAACCTAATTTCCAAATATCGGTATGGTTTGCAGTTCTTTCTACTGAAGTACCCATTGCATATCCATTATTTTCAACAATAAATACGACTGGCAATTTCCAAAGCATAGCCATGTTAAAAGTTTCATGAAGGGAACCTTGTCTAGCGGCACCATCTCCAAAGCAAGTTAGGGTTACCCCATCACTTCCTTTGTATTTATCACCAAATGCAATTCCAGCACCTAAAGGAATTTGACCACCAACTATTCCATGACCACCATAAAAACCATGTTTTTTTGAAAAAATATGCATTGAACCTCCCATACCTTTGGAAGTTCCTGTGACTTTTCCATACAATTCTGCCATGACTCTTTTTGGGTCAACTCCCATGCCAATTGGTTGAACATGATTTCTGTAGGCAGTAATCATTTTATCTTTTGATAAGTCCATGGCATGTAATGCCCCGGCTAAAACAGCTTCTTGCCCATTATATAAGTGAAGAAAACCTCTAACTTTTTGTTGGATATATACTGAAGCTAACTTATCTTCAAACTTTCTCCAAAATAACATGTCTTTATACCAGTTAATGTAGGTTTGCTTTGTGACTTTTTTCATTCTTTTTTATTGTTTTTTTCAATTTAGAAACCTTAATAAATTAATGGATTCTTTATACAAAAATAAATGAATTAAATAGAATAAAAAAAGTAGTGGTGATTAAATTAATTACAACGATTTCGTTTGGTGGTTTTATTTGTCTTTTGCTATGATAACAGTGGCTTTAGCACCAGTAGCAAGGTTCCATTCATTAGATGAAATTACGTTTCCAGCATCATCAAAAACTGTAAAACCAGCAGTGTTAGGTCCAGAAGTTCCTTGGTTTAATGCAATAAAAGCAATTTTATTAATTCCTACCATTAAAGGCAGATCAAAACTTTGATATGAACTATATAGTGTAATGTTTCTAATTACAGGAATATCATTGATGGTAATCGTCACTCTGTCTCCATCTGGGTATTGAAAATCTCTGCAAATAATCCTAACAGCTTTTGATTGTGTTCTAAAACTACCAAGATCTTGATCAATTTTAGGAAAAGGTGCATTTATTTTTTTCCAAGATTTCAAAAAACGTTCTTCTGATATTTTGGCTGCAGAAAGAATTCCTTTATCCTTTAAATCTTCTTTTTTCTTTTTAGCATCTTGTTTGTTTTTATTTTCAAATGCTTTTTTAAAACCATCATTATTTCCAATTTCTAGCGACATTGGTTTTTTGATTTCTTTTGATGGAATTGCTATAATCACTTTTTCTCCTAGGTTTTTTCTATTTGAATCAGTGATTGTATCCGTCTGACTAAATATAGCGAAAGGAATTAAAAATAAAAAGTAAAAAATATTTGAGAATAATTTCAAAGTAGTTAATTTATAATGATATATACAAATATAATGCCGTTGTAATAGTATGTCCTTTAGATTTTGTTAAAACTTCTATTATTCAATGGTGAAATTAAAGTAAGTAGTTGGATAGGGCTCCTCTTTTAATGTAAAGTGCCACCACTCATTATCATAGGGTATAAAACCATTTTTTATCATAATATTTCTAAGTAACATTCTGTTTTTCTTTTGATTTGGTGTAATATTTTTAAAAAATGGATGAGAGGCTTCACCAAAAAAATCATATGAACTTCCCATATCTAATTCTTTATTTGTTTTTACATCAACAATACTAAGATCTACTGTGCTTCCTCTTGTATGACCAGATTTAGAAGCTATAAAACCTCGTCTAAATAAATCTAATTTTTTAACATCCGGATAGTAATACTGCTTCATTAATGTATCATTCACAGCTTCTGCCCATCTGACAAAATGATCTACAGCTTGTTGAGGTCTGTAGGCATCAAAAATTTTAAGACTGAGGCCAGAAAGCATCAATTTAGTTTGAATTTTTTTTAGTGCCTTGGCCGCAGGTGTTGAGATAATAAGGCTATCTTTTATGTATCCATCAATAGGCTGTCCTATAAAATTATTTGAAGTACTATATCTTAACTCCTTCTTAATTGTAGCATCAATTTCTGAAACATAAGAAAATCCTTGCGGGAGTGTTTGACTGTTAATTTGAGAACTGACCAATACTATAAAAATAATAATAAGTGATTTCATGCCTTAAAAGTATTGAAAATATTTAATTTTGCTCTTATGGAAGCATTAACATTAACCACACCCGCCTTATTATTTTCAGCAATATCTTTAATTATGTTAGCCTACACCAACCGATTTCTAGCCTACGCTGCAGTAATTAGAAATCTACATGCTGTTTATTTAGATAATAAAGATGAATCGTTACTCAGACAAATTAAAAACCTCAAACTAAGACTTACGCTAACACGTTGGATGCAAATATTTGGGATAGGAAGTTTATTATTGTGCGTCTTAACCATGTTTTTAATTTATATAGAATGTAAACTTGTGGCCATTTGGTTATTTGGTATAGCACTGTTGTTATTGCTTGTTTCACTCACTTTATTAATCAGAGAAATACAAATTTCATCACAAGCATTAGAACACCATCTTGCCGATATAGAAGAACATTTGAAAAAAAAATAAGAGTTGTTGTAGTTCAAACAACTCTTATCAAATAGTCTAACAAAACTAAGCCTATATTATCTTTTTCATTTAATTATTACTTTGTTAACTTCCAGAAATACTTCCGCCAGAGGATATTTTTCTTATTATTTTTTCCGGGTTTCCTTCAAAAGAAATACTTCCTCCACTACTAGCTTTTCCATCAATAGATTCCGATGCATGGACACTTATACTTGCACCACTACTTACTTTTGTAGTAACATTTTCGGATAGTAAATTATAAGCATTTATAGAGCTGCCACTTGATGCACTTGTTTCATGGTTCGTGGTTTTTCCTTTAATTTTCATATTTGAACCACTACTAGAACTGGACACTACACTTTTAGCATTTACATCTAAATTGGTACTTGCACCACTACTGGTGGTTGAAGTAAGGTTAACAGCTGTAACCTCTAGAGTTAACCTTGCGCCACTACTAGAACCAATATGAAGATCTGTAGCTTTTAATGTATTAGTAGTGATCACATTACTACCACTAGAGGCTCTTAACTCTTCCAGGGTATTTACAGTTAAATACACTTTTTTAGCGGTTGATTTCCAAATATTTTTCTCTGTGTAAATTTTTAATTTTCCATCCTCAAGCTCTGTGATAATAATGTCATGCAAATTTTCGTCAGCTTCTACAGTTAGTGAAACTTCATTCCCTTGGTCTATTATTAATTCTATACCCGTACTTACTTTAACTTTAGTAAAACCTTCATTAATATCTCTTTTAATAGAGATTACATTATTGTTTCCTTCAATCCTATTTAGCATATCTATACCGCATGACGAAAGGGTAGTAAGGATTAGGAAGGCTGTAAATTTGATGATAATTAGTTTCATAGTTTTTATTTTTGACAAATGTATTATTTTACTTGTATTTAATTAAAAATTAATAACTCAATTGTTGATTTTTTTAGATGAACTGTTTAATAACTACCTAGACCTACTTTACTATCATTTAATTCTTAGCTTTGGATAAATTTTTTATTAAAAAATAATGACACAACTTCAATATATTTCATTCATTTTATTAGCGCTTTATTTTGTTGGTATCATGGTCGTTGTACTCAGAGCTAAAAAAAGTACTTCCTCAGAAGACTATTTTTTGGCAAGTAGAAAATTACCGTTTTGGGCTTTATCGATAACTTTTATTGCTTCATGGTGGGGTGGAGGTTCTGCTATAGATCTTGTAGACCAAGGTTTTAATCAAGGAATCAGCTCTTTTTGGATTTATGGCATGCCTGTTTTGTTTTCTACGTTTTTAATGTACCTTTTTTCTAAAGCCATTAGAAAAATTGGCACTATTACCCAGCCACAACTTATGGAAGCTCGCTACAATAAAAAAGTAGCTTTTT
>CAJXSU010000088.1 GCA_913061465.1 uncultured Flavobacterium sp. | reverse complement strand
TTAGAGGAAAGAAAAAAAGTGTTGGAAAATTTCAACCAAGAAGTTTTAATATGGGACTTTCAAAAAAAGCGTTTGAGATTACCAAAGGCTTTTCAGACATGCGTGCAGGAGAAGATATAGATCTTACGTTTCGTTTATGGAATCATGGGTTAGAAACTCAGTTCATAGACACAGCTTTTGTATATCATAAGCGCAGGAATTCTGTCTCAAGTTTCTTTCAACAAACCTATGCATTTGGTGCTGCAAGACCTAAACTTAATAAAATGTATCCAACCACTGCTAAACTCACGTATTGGTTTCCAAGTGTTTTTATACTAGGTTTAGACTTGTCAATTTTACTTTTATTTTTTGGAATCTATAATCCCATACTAGTATATGGCTTGTACTTTTCTTTGATAGCTCTAGATGTTTCTTATCGTAATAATTTTAATCCTATAGTGAGCTTATTAAGTATCATAACTTCATTAACACAGTTTTTGGGTTATGGGTTTGGTTTTTTAGAAGCTACATTTTCTTCAAAAAAATAATTTATGCTATCACATTTAAAATATTTTTGATAGTATCTATATCAGAAACTGTTTGCGGTGTTTCTCCAAAATAAGAATGAGTATTCCTAGAAATGATCTTTGAGGCAGAACTATGAATTTCTGTAAAACCAGTATTTTTAAAGTGAATGCAATTCTCTGAATTTATGCCACTACCGGGAAGTATGGTGAGTTTATTTTTAGCCAGCTTTTGAAGTTCAATTAATAAGTCTATGCCATCTTCAGCTTTTTCTTGTTGCCCAGAAGTTAATAGACGATCTACCCCTAAATTTAGTAATTTTAGCAATGCTTCTTTTGGTTTTGATACCACATCAAAAGCTCTATGAAAAGTAAAAGACATGGGTTTAGACAGTTCAATTAATTCTGAAGTTCTTTTGATATCTATGGTGTTATCTTCATGCAGTACTCCAGCAACTATTCCAGCGCAACCGAGTTCTTTGCATTGTAGAATGTTTTCTTTCATGATGTCAAATTCTTCATCAGAGTAATGAAAGTCTCCACTTCTTGGACGTATTAACACCTGAACAGGAATACTTAAACTATGTGTTACTTTTTTAAGTAAACCAAGAGAGGGTGTGACCCCGCCAACAGAGATTTCAGAACACAATTCTATTCTATGAGCACCAGCAATTTCAGCATTAACAGCAGATTGATAGGAGTTGGCACAAATTTCTAAGATCATATTACTTAATAATTATTTCATCGATAAAAGTCCAGGGCTTATGACCGGCTCCCTGTTTTCCTTCGGGTATAATTCCGTAACTAGGAATTTTTAATCGAATAGATGTTACCGTAGTACTTTTAAATTTTATAGCAAATTTAGTTGTTAAGTCATTAGTAACAGAAACATCTGCAACATATGTTCTAATATCATTGTTTATATAAACAGTAACTTTTTTGGGTGGGTAAATCCATTGTCCGTTTCCATTAAAAAATCGGGTAGCAATACTGTTTATATTTGTTGGTTTATCAAACTCAATAGTAATTTCTATATCTTCTCCTGAAAAACCAAGCCATTCCCTGTCTCCATAACGTTTGTTATTTCCAGAAATACCATTTATTAAAGCATCTTTTCCTCCAGCATTGTATGCTGGGTGTGGTTCTTTATCAATTGCTATTGAAACGCCAACTCCTTTGTGTAAATTAATTTCTTGTTCAAAAATTGCTCCTAATGCAGTTTTTTTTGAATCTAAAACAACTGCTTTTATATGCATAGATGTATCTACGGTAATTGGAGTTGAATATAATTGTGAAGGAAACGATTTATCAGTAGAATAGTAAATAGGATAAGAAGAGGAGGTAGTACTTAATTGATAAGCTAAATTACCTTTTGAATTTATTAATTCACCTTTTACAGAATAGATGTGGTTGGCATAGTTTACCTCTAATTGATCTAATCTTTTTTGATACTGTTCTAATCTATTGATAAAATCTGAATAATTTTTATGTTCAGGAGAAGACCATACAACTTCACTTAAAGCTACCGCTCTTGGAAAAGCCATGTATTCTACTTGTTTTTCATTTTGCATATATTCTGTCCATACATTTCCCTGAGCGCCTAATACGTACTTTGATTCCTCTTCTGTTAGTTCTTCAGGTATTGGATTAAAATGATATACTTTTTCTAAAGGTAAAAAACCACCTATAGCTAGAGGTTCATTTTCATTTTCCGATTGATAGTGATCAAAATAACAGTGAGACCCGGGTGTTAAAATAACATCATGCCCTTCTTTTGCTGCCTGAACTGCGCCACTAGTTCCTCGCCAAGACATCACGGTTGCATTTGGTGCCAAACCGCCTTCTAAAATTTCATCCCAACCAATGATTTGTTTTCCTTTGGTATTGATGTATTTTTCCATTCTAGCAATAAAATAGCTCTGCAAGCCATGCTCGTCTTTTAAGCCTTCTTTTTTGATAAGTTTTTGACAATGAGCACAATTTTTCCAATTGGTTTTTGGGGCTTCATCTCCGCCAATATGAATATATTTTCCAGGAAATAATGCCACAACTTCGTCTATGACATCTTCCAAAAACTTAAAAGTACTTTCTTTTGGACAATACACTTCATCAAAAACCCCCCATTTAGTTGCTACTTCCACTTGTTTTCCAGAACAGCCTAATTCTGGGTAGGCTGCAATGGCAGCTTGCGAATGCCCCGGCATTTCAATTTCAGGGATAATAGTTATTTGTCTTGTTTTTGCATAAGCCACTACTTCCTTTATTTGTTCTTGAGTATAAAATCCACCATAGGGTTTTCCATCAAATTGGTGAGGCTGGTCATTGTAATGACCAACTAAGGTTTCTTTTCTGTAGGCTGCTATTTCTTGAAGTTTTGGATATTTTTTTATTTCTATTCGCCATCCTTGATCTTCCGTTAAATGCCAATGAAAAGTATTCATCTTCAGTCTAGCCATTAAGTCTATGTACTTCTTTATAAAATCAACAGAAAAAAAATGTCGCCCAACATCCAAATGCAATCCCCTATACTTAAATCGTGGATGGTCTTTAATTTTTATGCAAGGAATTTTTATTGAATCAGAAACAGAAGTTATAGGAAGTAATTGTAATAAACTCTGAACAGCATAAAATGCACCTTTAATATATTTAGATTTTATGGTAATGTCATTTTTAGAGACGTTTAACTCATAACCTTCATCATTATTGATAGAATCATCAATTTTAAAAGTAATTTTTTTGGTACTATTATTATTTGAAAGCTTAAAATTATAATTTTCTTTTAGATATAAATTGAAATAGTTTGATACTTCCTGAAGCTCAGGTTCAGAAATAATTGTAACATCATGATTAAAAATAAAGTACCCAGTTCCAATTTCTTGAGACAAAGGTTTCGGAATAATGGAAGGTTTAATTATTTCGTCTATTTCAGGACGGCATCCTGCTAATAGTATAATTATTAAGAACTTTAAATAAAGATGTGTTTTCATTTAGTATATTGTGTTCGTAAAGTTAACAATCTATTTGAATGAAAATTAAATTGCATCATTTTTTGTTAATTTATTAATATTTCTAACTTCTGACTGAATTCAGTAGTTGTTTGTCTAATTTAATTAGTTGTGGGGTAATTTCTTATGATTTTTAATAACTCAACTCAAATTCGAATTAAAAATGAATATTAAAAAAGTTAATATAGATAAAATATATTTTCTTGTATTTTTTCTGATGTTAGGTGCGTGTAATAATCAGCCTGAATATAAAGACAATTCTTTAATCAAGTTTGTAGATCCTTTTATCGGAACAGGTGGTCATGGTCATACTTACCCTGGAGCTTCAATGCCATTTGGAATGATGCAGTTAAGCCCAGATACCCGATTAGACGGTTGGGACGGTTGTTCAGGATATCATTATTCTGACGATGAAATTTATGGTTTTTCTCATACACATCTTAGCGGAACTGGAGTATCTGATTATGGTGATATTTTATTAATGCCAACAAATCTAGCTATTTTAAATAATGGTGCTAACGGTGAGAAAGGATATAAATCTAAGTTTTCTCATAAAAATGAAGTTGCACAGCCTGGGTATTATAAAGTTCACCTAGAAGATACCAATATTGATGTAGAATTAACGGTTTCAAAAAGAAGTGGTATTCATAAATATGTATATCCTTCCTCTAAAAACCAAGTACTGATTTTAGATTTAGAACATCGAGACCAATTGAATGATTTTAATATGTCTATTGTTAATGACAAGGAAATAAATGGGTTTAGACATTCTAAAGCTTGGGCAACTAATCAGTTCCTTTTTTATTATATAAAATTCTCACACCCTATAAAAGATTCAGAAAGATACCATGAGGTATCACCAATTAAAGAAAGTTTTGAGTTTATTAATCCAAATAATGAACCTGTTTATGTTAAAATTGGTATTTCTGCAGTAGATGAAATAGGTGCGAAACAAAATTTAGAACAAGAAATTGGAAAAAAGTCTTTTGAAGATATTAAAAGAGAAGTACAGCAAACATGGGAAAGTCAATTACATAAAATAGTAGTTCAAGACAATAACCAAACCAATAAAGTTAATTTTTATACTGCGATGTATCATAGCATGCTTGCTCCAAATTTATATCAAGATGTAGATGGTAAATATCGAGGAATGGATTTAAAGATTCATGAAACCAATGATTTTAAGTACTACACTGTTTTTTCTCTATGGGATACCTACCGTGCAGCTCATCCTTTATATACCATTATAGAACAAGAGAGAACCAATGACTTCATCAATACATTTTTAGCAAAATTTGATGAAGGCGGTATTATGCCAATTTGGGATTTAGCAGCCAATTATACAGGATGTATGATTGGGTATCATGCTGTTCCTGTGATAGCAGATGCATTTCTTAAAGGAATTCGAAATTATGACGAAAAGAAAGCTCTAAAAGCAATGAAACACTCTGCAACTAGAGATAAATTAGGGCTAGATTCCTATAAAAACATTGGATTTATTCCAGTAGAAAAAGAATCAGAATCGGTTTCCAAAACACTAGAGTATG
>CAJXSU010000087.1 GCA_913061465.1 uncultured Flavobacterium sp. | reverse complement strand
GAGAATATCCTAAAGAAAGTTCTTGTAATCTAAATACAGTTGCATCATAAACTCCTAATTCATCAGCTCCGTATAATACGTTAGAGAAATAGTATGTTGAGTTATTGATCTGAGTTGTATTAGTTTCCCCTGCTGGGTTAACCCCTGGTAGTACAAATGAATTTGCTCTATCAATTCCAGCTTGGCTTACAACCCCTCTACCTAGTAAAGTTTGAACTGTCTGAGAATACATATCACCTCCTTGTGTCCAGTTAAATAAGAATCCTAATGAAAAGTTCTTGTAATTTATAGAGTTACCCATGTTTAATACGAAATCAGGATTTGCATCACCAATAACATTGTTATAGTTACTTCCCTCAGAGAAGTCAAATGCGTTATCCACTACATAACTACCACTTCCATTAACTCTAAAGTTACCATTTTCATCTTCTGCAACAGCACTACCAATCATAGCTCCTAAAGAAAATCCTTCGATAGCTGCATTTCCTCTATTTGAGAAACCTGCAAATGGTACTAGGTCTGTATCAAGTCCTAAATCAGTAACAATTGCCTCATTAGAAGAATAATTGAAGTTAGTAGACCAGTTGAATCCATCTCCTTCATTTCTAATCCAATCTAAGGAAACGTCTAATTCAATACCATCAGCAACAATCTCACCAACATTTGTTTGCGTACTGTCATATCCACTTGCTGGATCTAATGGTCTATCTACAACTAAGTTGTTTGTTGTTCTTTGATATATAGAAAAGTCAACTGTAATTCTGTTGTCTAAGAAACTACCTTCTAAACCAAATTCTATTTCCTCTAATGTTTCAGGCTTTAAATCTGGGTTTCCTAAGAAACTACTTGTTGTGTTTGTAACAACATCTACACCTTCATCTGTATTAAATGCTTGTGTATTTAAACTTAATGTAGTTGCTACAGGGTATCCTGATTGAAAGTTTGCAGAAGTTCCTAAACCTGCTCTAAGCTTTAAGAAATTTACAAATTCACTTTCCTGAATAGCTTCAATAGCTTTCGATGGAAGGAATGAAATACTTGCAGATGGATAGGTAATTGATCTGTTTTCTTGTGTTAAGTTAGAAACCCAGTCTGTACGACTAGCTAACGTTAAGAAAGCAGTTTGTTTATATCCAAGATCAGCTTGAGCATATGCTCCCATGATATTTCTTCTTTGAGAATATTGGATTTCATCTTGTACACCAAAATTAAAGTGTCTTAACACTCCAAATACTTGTTGTCCGGTACTTGAAACACCACTTCTATCATAAACATCACTTCTTGTTTCCATACCAACAGTAAAATTCAAATCTAAATTATCTGTAAGATCGTAATTACCTGCTACTGAAACTTTATGGTTGTTAATAGTGTTTGTATTGTTAAATGTTCTATACTGTCCTGACTGGTTGGCAACACTTCCTGTCTTACCTCCTTTGTTAGCAGAGTTAACATTGTTTTCACTATACGTATCAAAACCAAACTGGTACATTAAATTAATGTTGTCATTCATTGCATACGTAAGCGCTGCATTACCAAATACTCTATTTGTAAGCTGACTAGTTTGAGCATTCTTAACAGTCCATAATGGATGTTGTATACTGTTGTTTTGTCTATAATATACAGAACTACCATCTACTGGATTTTCGAATGGAAGACCCATTAAATCAACACTTCTAGGTGTGTAGAATAAGTTTCCAAAAATCGATGCATCATCACCACCAACGTTACTACCAAAACTTGCAGCAATTGGAGGTGATTTAAAGTTTGTTCTTGCATAGTTCATTGTTCCACTAACGGTGAACTTGTTAGATAACTTAGCGTTACCACCAATACTTAAAGTATTTCTACCTACAGTATTTCCAGGTGTAAACCCTTCATCATCTAAGCTACCGTAGTTAATGTTATAGTTAATTTTCCCATCTTCTGAAGAAGAACGAATATTGATGTTGTTACTTCTAACAACTCCTGTTCTAAAGAAATCTCCAACTGAATTATAAGGTCTCCATTCATATCTAGCTCCAGCAAATTCCGGAAAAGCTTGTGGAATACCTGTAGCTGTAGAAGCTGTAGAATAAGGGTGAGCTAACGTACCTGCTGAATCGAAAGCACTACTGCTTCCCCATCCTCCAGGACCGTCTCTTTCAAATTTTGGACCCCAGTTACTGAAGAACCAACCAAAAGCTTGATCAAAACCACCACCATATTCATTTTGATAGTTTGCTGCAGAAGCTATTTCGTTAAAAAACACTGAAGAACTTACAGTAATTTCTTGTTTTGAAGAGCTACGTCCAGAAGAACCACTCTTTGTTGTTATTAAAATAACCCCATTACGTCCTTGTGTTCCATAAAGTGTAGCTGCTGCTAAACCTTTTAAAACGTTTACACTTTCAATGTTGTTTGGATCAATATCTAGAAAACGACTAGAACCATTGTTACCATCAACAAAATCACCTTGTGAGTTAGTATCACTACTAAAAGGAACACCATCTACAACAAATAACGGTTGGTTAGAACCACTAAAAGAACTCATACCTCTAATAAGGATACTTGTTCCTGATCCTGACACACCACTTTGAGTTTGGATGTTTACACCCGAGGCTTTACCAGATAAAAGTCTACCTATATCACCCTCAGAACGTTGTTCTAATTGCTCAGATTTAACTTCACTTACGGCATATCCTAATGCCTTCTTTTCTCTTTTAATACCTTGTGCAGTAACGATGATTTCATCTAAAACCTCACCACCTTCTTCAAGAGTCACATCGATAACATTGGCAGAACCAACAGTTTTTTCAACAGTCTTGTACCCTAGGTAATTAAAAACTAAAACGTCACCTGATGTAGCTTTGATGGAATACTTACCATCAAAATCAGTTTCAGCTCCCGTACTAGTACCTTTAATAATAACACTTACACCTGGTAAACTACCAGTGTTGTCAGATACTGTACCAGAGACAGTTTTTTCTTGTGCAAATGATACCTGCACAATTAACGCCAATAATAGCGTCAAAACTCCTTTGAACTTTGTCTTCATATTTTATAATTTGAATTAATTAGCCCAAATATCTTGCTTTTTTTTTAAAAAGCAATGGTTTATGTTAAAAAAAACTTAACAAAAATGAAGAAACACCCAATTATTGTTAAAGTTTTTTAGAAAAAGGTAGTCCATTTTACGATTAATTTTGAATTATTAAGTTTCGCCTCGCTGTTTGAAGTATTACCAATTACATATCCTAAATCTATGAAGTTGTTGTTTAATTTAAATCGATAGCCACCACCAAGTCCTAATGCATTTCTTGTCTTGTTAGAAATAGATTCTTTATAAGAACCTATATCAGTTATAGAGTATAGATAAGATACTACTGAAGTGAGAAATCGGTATTCTATAGTAGCGTATGAAAAACGATTCGTGAAAATACTCTGTTCGTTAAGACCTCTAATGCTATTTGCTCCCCCTATCCTATATAATTCATTAATTAAGTAGTTGTTTGAGTTTAGTATTCGACTTTCAGTCTTTATATGTATGTAACTTTTTTTAGTAGTTCGAATATTTACCAATGTTGAGACTTTTAACTTAAATTGATTTACATCTATGAAGCTAGTTTTTCTTTTTCCTAAACTTGCGTAGAGTTCTATTCCGTAGTTGTTTTTAAATAAATTTGTTTTTGAGATATTCTTTAACTGATATCCAATACCAATAAAATAACTCGAATAGGAATCAAAGTTGTTTTCTGTTGTATTTAATAAGTAACTAGATTTTTCATTCGAATATAATATTGATGCTTTGGATCTTGTGCTAAAATCATAGTCAGTCTTAAAATTGAAACTTGTGTTTAAAAATGTTGAATCTTGTCTATATAAATTAAATCCAATTTCTGTAGATAAAGAAGAGTTAAATATATAAGGTATAGTAGAATTAATTTTAAACTCCGATTTCTCTTGAGCTACTTTATTCCAAAATAGCTCAAAATATTCTCCTGTATTTAAAATATTAGATAGTTTTAAATCAAGATTTCCATTTAATAATAAACCTTGGCCATTTTCTTTTGATGCAAAATTGATAATACCATCAAAGCTACTAGTCTCTAATTTATCAACAAATAGGTATAGGTGGGTTGAGTCTTTTTTGAATAATACTTCTGGGTCTTTTTTTTCGCGAACAAAATCTAAACTCTTTGTGAGTTGAGAGACTTCTTTCATCTTTTGTTTTGAGAAAATGGTTTGCTTATTTATTTTAAAGAATCGTTTAATGAATTTTTCTGGAAATTCATCATATCCTTTCACAATAACTTTATCAATTTTTCTATTTGATGAATCGGAAATTGTTAATTCAATAATTAATGTATCGTTTTTCAAAATTGGGTTGATATATGAAATCTCTGAAAATGATTTTCCTATTTTATCTATTTGTTCAAGTAGTTGATTTGTAAATTCATCAAACTCATTTGTTTTTATTTTTATTGAATCAATCGCTAACTCTGATGTTTGTGAAGCACCATAAAGTTTAGTTCTTTCCTCGGGTTTAAGTTTGTTAATAATAATAATTTTGTTGGTTTTTTTTCCTAAATTAATATGAGCACTAAAAGTTTTGTCTGCTTTAGATATAGAATCTATTCTTGCAGTAAAGAATCCTCTTTTTTTAACTTGTTGTAAAATTCTATCAACCTCATCTAAAACATCTTTTTTTAGAGCATGTTTTTTTATGAAAGAAATTTCATTTAAAATAGTTGTTTGAATTGAGTCTGATGCGGCTATATTTAACTCAAGATTTTGACCAATAGTCTCATGAGAAAAATAGCTCAAAAAAAGTATATATATATAAGGTATAATTTTTTTATTCAAAATAGTGCTTAAAAAGGTTCAAATGTACCCTAAAATATGAAAACATCAACAGATTGTATTTATACATAAAAAAATTACTAAATCAGATTTGAATAGAAAGAAATTAATTGTACATTTGCGCACTCTTAAAAAAGAGTAAAATTTTTAGTACAAACGAAAAATAGTAATAATTTAGTATGCCAACTATACAACAATTAGTTCGTAAAGGAAGAACCAAAATAACTAAGAAGAGTAAATCGGCTG
>CAJXSU010000086.1 GCA_913061465.1 uncultured Flavobacterium sp. | reverse complement strand
CCATTCCGTTGCCACATAGCGGATGAATCATTCCTGCGGTATCTCCACACATAATGATATGGTCTTCTACCGGATTTTTAGTTTGAAAAGAAACTTGACTAATGGTTAGTGGTTTTTCAAAAACAGGTGTTGATTCTTTAAATATTTTTCTTAAATGTTTATTTTTAAAAACAACTTGTTCTTGAAAATCCGTAATGTTTTTATATTTTTTAAACGAGCGGTATTCTGTAATATAACAGACATTAATAGCATTGTCTTCTACTTTAGAAACGCCACAATAGCCACCTTTAAAATTATGTAGCGCTACCAAGTTTTCTGGAAACACCCCTTTTACATGAATTTTAACTGCCAAATACGGAGATTTTTTTTGAATGAATTTTCGCTTCATTTTTTGGTCTAAAGAAGATCTTTTACCAAAAGCGCCTATGGTAATTTTGCTTTGAAATACTCCAGAACTTTTTGTTGTAATTGTGAATGAGTCTTTTTTAAAGTGAATAGAATCTACCGTGTCTTTTAAAATTTGAACTCCGTTTAATTGTGCTTTTTTTACCAATAAATTATCGAAAAAATAACGACTCATTCCAAAACCTCCTAGGGGTAATTCACCTTTTATTAGATTACTTTTTGTGGTACTTATATGAACTTTTGTGATCTGTTTAGCCCCTTCATTTATTGGGTTAATCCCTAAAGAATTTAAATATGGCAGTACTTCATTAGAAATATATTCTCCACATACTTTGTGCTTAGGGTATTCATTCTTTTCGATTAATAATACCCGTTTCTTACGTGTAGATAAATGAATAGCGCTTGTTAATCCGGCCAATCCTCCGCCCACTATAATTACATCAAATGTTGTTGTTATTTTCAATTGTTATTTTATTGCAGAATATTCTACTTGAATTTTTACATTATTAGACAAAACAAAACTCCGGCCACCTACATTAAAATCTTTACGGTTAAGTGTCATTGAAGCGCTTAATATTAGGGTTGAATTATTTTCTGAAACATTTATTGGTATTTCTATCTTTTTTGTAATTCCTTTAATGCTTAGCGTCGCAAAAAGAATAAGGTCACCATCTGTATTCTCTTCAATTTTTGAAGACTCTAATCTAATTTTTGTATAGTTAATTGCATCAAAATAATCTTCTTCTAATAAGTGTTTGTCTCTCCCGTCTATACCTGTAGAAATAGAATTTACCATAACAACTGCGTTGATATAGCTATTAGAAAGGTCTTTATAATTAAAGTTTGTTTTAATAGTTGCCTTGTTAAAAACACCGTCTACTGATATCCCAAAATTTTTAATGATAAATAACACTTTTGTTTGCTCATTGTCTTGTGTCCATTCTTGAGAAGAAAGAGAGCTGGTGATAATTAATAAAAGAAATACAACTGTTTTTTTAAGCATTGTAGTAAAGATAATAAATATAAGGAGTTCTTTAGTCTAGCAAAGCAGCCAATTCCTTGCCAACCAATGAACCAATAGCAACACCCATACCGCCTAAGCGAACCCCGCAAAAAACGTTCTCAGAAAGTTGTTTTACAATGGGGTTTTTTTGATTTCCAACACCCATAATACCACTCCATCGATGTGTTATTTGAAAGTCTGTATTTGGTAAAATGGTAGTTTTTAAAAGTTCTTCTAGTTTCTTCTGAATTCTGTTAGTCTGTCCAAATTCTGTGGTTTCTTCTGTCTTAAAATCTAAATTTCTTCCGCCTCCTAATAAAATTCTATTATTAATATTTCTAAAATAATAATACCCTTCCTCTAAGTGAAAAGTTCCTTTAATGTGAAGATTTTTTATAGGACTTGTTATGAGTACCTGCGCTCTAGCGGGAGCTACGTTTTCTTGAAGCAGTTCTTTGGAGAATCCGTTGGTGGCAAAAAACAATTTAGACGCTGTAAAGACTCCTTGATCTGTTTCAATCTTAACCTTGTTCGTGTCTTCTGAAAACCCTTGAACGGTTGTATTATTTAAAATTATTATTCCTTTTTGTTGTGCTATTTTCAATAATTGAGACACCATTTTTCCAGTATCTATCTGGCCCTCAAATTGATTTACTAAATAGGTAGGCACCGTCTTTTTAAACTTAAATTTATTGTGAACTGAAGAAAAAACAGCGTTTTTAAAAAGTGGAAATAATAACTGATTTAATTCCGCTGTTTTTTGCTCACATTTTTCAAAAAAAGCTTCATCAGAAAATAACTCATACCCATAATGATGTTGGAAATCTATGTTCTTATCTCCTAATAGGTTTCTTAATAGTTGTAGGCCTTCCCATCTCTTTTTTACCAACTGAAAAACCTCTTGCTCTGAATGTGTTTTAAGGTCGCTTAATAATTCTGAAGTGCTTCCAAAACAAGCAAAACCAGCATTTTTTGTGCTAGCTCCTTGCGGAAGGAAGCCTTTTTCTAAAATAATGATTTTTGATGTTGGAAAACGCTCTCTTAAATTAATTGCACAATTTAAACCTACGATTCCACTACCAATAATTACAAAATCATTGCCAGTAAACCATTCTTTATATTCCCAGTAACTGTAATTCATTATACTAATTTTTCAAAGCAATTACTATCTTCTACTTGAGTGTACTGCCCGTAATTTGGAATGCTTCTATATCCAGATTTTTTATAAAATTTATTGGCTTCTATCTGACGGCTTCCTGTCTCTAAAATACATTTTATAAACCCTTTTTCTGAGGCCCATTGTTCTAAAGAACTTAACACGGTATTGGCAACTCCAGAACCCCTATGTGCTGGTTTTACATACATCCTTTTTATTTCAGCAGTATTTGTATCTAGCTTTTTAAAAGCTCCGCATCCAATAGCTTGTTCGTTTTGGTAAGCAACCACCACATGATTTATTTTTTTTAAACTATTAAACTGATTATAGAACTCATGATCTTCGCCGTCTGTTATTTTTAAATAGGCGTCTAACTCAGTTATTAAAGCCTGAAAATCTAAATTATTATTGTCTGTTCTAATGATTCTTTTCATTTGAAATACCACTCTTTGTTGAAATTCTATTTCTTTTTAAAAGCCCAAGGTGTTTTTATGCTCAAAACTCAAACATTAACTGAACCCAAACAGGTTCTTTTTTTGCAGTGTCTAAGTTAGAAAAAGAAATACCTAATAAGCGTACAGAATTTTTAAATTTTTCTTGATATAATAACTCTTTTACAATTTGCATGATTTCATCTTTCTTTTGAATAAAATTTTGTACCGTTTTACTTCTTGTTTGTTGGGTAAAATCGCTGTATTTAATTTTTAAGGTAATTGTTTTTCCTTTTGTTTCTGATGCTATCATTCTTCTCTCTAACTCTTCTGCAATTTTATGAAGTCTTTCTAGCATAAATACTTCAGAAGAAATATTCTCAGAAAAGGTTCTTTCTGCTGCTATAGATTTTCTAATTCTATTGGGTTTTACTGTACTGTGGTGAATTCCTCTTACAATATTATAATAGTAGGTTCCAGACTTTCCAAAGATCTTTGTTAGCTCTTCTAGTGGTTTCTTTTTTAAATCTAATCCATTAAAAATCCCTAGGTTATTCATTTTTGCAGCGGTTACCTTTCCTACACCGTAAAATTTATTAACTGAAAGTTCTTCTAAAAAAAGAAGCACCTCTTCGGGATTAATTGTTTTTTGTCCGTTTGGTTTGTTAATATCTGATGCTACTTTTGCTATAAACTTGTTGATAGATATTCCGGCAGAAGCCCTTAAGGCTAATTCACTGTATATACGATCTCTAATTTCTTGTGCAATTAAACTTGCAGATGGATTTCCTTTTTTGTTTTCTGTAACATCTAAATAGGCTTCATCTAAGGAAAGGGGCTCTACTAAATCTGTATACTCGTAAAAAATTTGTCGAATTTTAGTTGATATTTCTTTATATCGTTCAAAGTCTGTTTTTACAAAAATAAGATGTGGGCATTTTTGTCTGGCCAAAACACCACTCATTGCAGATCTGACTCCATATTTTCTGGCTTCGTAACTCGCAGCGGCAACAACACCTCTTTTTCCGCCACCACCAACAGCAATAGGTTTTCCTTTTAGCTCTGGGTTGTCTAATTGTGCAACAGAAGCATAAAAAGCATCCATATCTACATGAATAATTTTTCGATATTGAAACGTGATGTTCACGCTATAAATTTACAAAACTTTGATTTTATAATAGAACATCTATTACATTGATTATCACAATCAGTCCAGTAATAATTCCTAGTACTAAATCCAGTTGGTTTGCTAAGTGTTCAATTTTATTTTCTATTTTTTTTGCTAAATAAGCATATAATAGAAGAATAGAAAATGTACCTAGGGCAGAGCCTAAAACAAAGAAGATATTATTAATAAGAGTAAATTTATACCAATGCATCATCACTAGAAAGCTAGTAACCCCAAAATAAAAAGGGATTGCAAACATGTTTAAAGAAGATAGTAAAATGCCAGAAATAAACCCTCTCCCTTTTATACTGTTGTTGTTTAATTGTTTCTTTTTTTGCTTCCTTGCATTGCTAAAGAAGAACACCGAAAGCCCAATAAAAGCAATGATTCCTGCATGTTGAAGCACAATTAAATACCTTGGGTTGTCTAGTAATATTTTTGAAAAACTAACAGCAATATAAGCCTGAATTATCACAATTACAGAAACTCCTGCAGAAAAATAAATTGCTTTCTTTTGTGTTTCTTTGATGCTTATTTTAACAGAGGTCATGTTTAACATGCTTGGAAACAGGGTTCCTAAAAAGGACGTAATAAAACCTATTAAAAAGTGATATGTACTTTCCATAAAAGCAATTATATATTTTCACAAATATGATGTTTTTTAAAAAGAAAAAAGCGCCATTAAGGCGCTTTTTTCTTTTTTTAATACAATTATATTAAACAACTCCTTGAGCCAACATTGCATCTGCTACTTTTACAAAACCAGCAATATTTGCCCCTTTAATATAGTCAATAGTTCCATCATCATTCTTTCCGTAAGCAACACAAGAATCATGGATGTCTTCCATAATGTCTTTTAAGCGGTCGTTTACTTCTTCTCTAGACCAACTTAATCGAAGTGAATTCTGACTCATTTCTAAACCAG
>CAJXSU010000085.1 GCA_913061465.1 uncultured Flavobacterium sp. | reverse complement strand
TTGAAAAAGCAATGACATATGCTTATAGAGACCGTAAAAACAATAAGAGAAACTTTCGTTCATTATGGGTAATGCGTATTAACGCTGGTGCCCGTTTGCATGGAATGTCTTACTCTCAGTTTATGGGTAAAGTCAAAGCTAATAATATAGAGCTAAATCGTAAAGTTTTAGCTGACTTAGCAATGAATAACCCAGAAGCTTTTAAGGCAATTGTTGAAAAAGTAAAATAAATTATTAATTCGCTTATAATAAAAACCCAAACTTATAGTTTGGGTTTTTTTATTACATTAGATCATATTTAATACATCCATATGAAGTTAATTTACTTATTTAGTATAACTCTTTTTATAATCATGCCTTCTTTCTCCCAACAAAAGGATACTATATCCATTAAAGGAAATTTTGATTTAATATACAATACATCAAGCACGTATAAAGAGTATAAAATCGTAAGAAAAAGTAGGCTTAATAATTTGAGAAATAAAGTCTCAGACTCAGTTAAACAATTAAATAATGATCTTAACTTAAAGGGTCAAAGAATAAATAAGCTAGAACAAGATTTAAACAACATAAATAAAGTTCTTTTAAAAAATATAGCTGAAAAAACATCTGCTATTCGTTTACAAAATAGTATATTTTTCTTTGGAATAAAACTTAAAAAAAGTAGTTATAAGTTTATGGTATGGATGATTTTCATCCTTCTTGTTGGTGTACTAAGTTATTTTATCTTTAAGTATAAAAATAGTTTTCTAACTATATTAGAGGCAAAAGAAAACCTCCTACAAGCTGAGGAGGAATTAGTTATGTTTAAGAAAAAATCTATAGAAAGTGATCAAAAATTAAGAAGACAATTACAAGACGAGATCAACAAGCAAAGAGGGATTTAGGGATTTTTTGTTTTATATGCTGTCCCCTAGCTCTTTTAACTTTTCTGTATTTTCAGCCAACATAAGTTCATCAATAATTTTTTGAACGTCTCCATTTACAATATTAGACAAATCATATAACGTTAATCCAATTCGATGGTCAGTTACTCTTCCCTGTGGATAGTTATAGGTTCTAATTTTTGCGGAGCGATCTCCTGAAGAAACCATTGAACCACGTTTTGCTGCATCTTCAGCGTTTTTCTTTGCTAATTCCATGTCATATAAACGAGAACGTAGAACTTTAAATGCTTTTTCTTTATTTTTATGTTGCGATTTCTGGTCTTGACATTGTGCTACCAAACCCGTTGGGATATGGGTTAAACGTACTGCAGAATAGGTTGTGTTTACAGACTGCCCTCCTGGTCCTGAAGAACAGAAAAAATCTATTCTTACCTCTTTTGGATTAATTTCAACATCAAACTCTTCAGCTTCTGGAAACACCATACATGTTGCTGCTGAAGTGTGAACTCTACCCTGTGTTTCAGTCTGAGGTACGCGTTGAACTCGATGAACACCAGCCTCAAACTTTAAGGTTCCATAAACATCATTCCCTGAAACTTCAAACTGAATTTCTTTGAAACCTCCATTTGTTCCCTCACTAAAATCTACTGTAGACACTTTCCATCCCTTACCTTCGCAATATTTTGTATACATTCTGAACAAATCTCCTGCAAAAATACTTGCCTCATCACCACCTGTTCCTGCTCGTAATTCTACAACAGCATTTTTAGAATCTTCTGGATCTTTTGGAATTAATAAGAATTTAATTTCTTCTTCTAATTCAGGGATACGATTAGAAGCCTCGTCCATTTCCATTTTGGCCATTTCAACCATTTCAGCATCTGATCCATCGGCTATTATTTCTTTCGCTTCGTCTATATTATTTAGTAAGGTTTGATACTCCTCTCCTCTTTTAACAACATTTCCAAGATCTTTATACTCTTTACTAAGGTGAGCATATCGTTTTTGATCCATAATGATTTCTGGTTGAATAATCAAATCAGAAACTTCATCATAACGTTGTTTAATAATTCTAATTTTATCTAACATTAGGTATCTTTTCGTTGGTAGCTAAATTACTATTTTTATGAGATTAATTGCTTTAAAAGAAGTGTTAAATACTAATACTCAAAAACTCCATAATCACTTTTAATGGATAATTTTTTAACATCAGAGGCCATAACCTTACCAAGAATTTTTGCATCTACGTTAAAGGATTTAGAAATCTTTATAATGTCTTCTGCTATAGCTGGTGTAACATATATTTCCATTCTATGACCACAATTAAATACTTGATACATTTCTTTCCAGTCTGTTTTAGATTGCTCCTGAATTAATTTAAATAAGGGTGGCACTGGAAACATATTATCTTTTACAATATGTAAATTATCAACAAAATGTAAAATCTTTGTTTGCGCACCTCCAGAACAATGAATCATCCCATGAATAGTATCTGATGTAAACTTTGACAAAATCTCTTTAATTATTGGGGCATAAGTTCTCGTTGGAGACAATACAAGCTTTCCTGCATTGAGTGGAGAGTTTTCTATTGGATCAGTTAATTTTACAGCTCCCGAGTATACCAAATCCTCTGGCACAGCAGCATCAAAACTTTCAGGATATTTTTCAGCTAAATATTTATGAAAAACATCGTGTCTTGCAGAAGTAAGCCCGTTTGAACCCATACCTCCATTATATTCTGTTTCGTAAGTAGCTTGTCCAAATGATTCTAAACCAACAATTACATCTCCTGCTTTTATGTTTGAATTATCAATGACGTCTGCTCGTTTTATTCTAGCAGTAACTGTAGAATCTACGATGATAGTTTTTACCAAATCTCCAACGTCTGCGGTTTCCCCACCAGTTGAGTGTATGGTAACACCAAACTTTTTTAACTCTTCAATTAACTCTTCTGTACCATTAATAATAGCCGATAAAACTTCGCCAGGTATTTTACTTTTATTTCTGCCAATTGTGGAGGATAACATGATATTATCTGTAGCGCCGACACAAAGTAAATCATCTATATTCATGATTAATGCATCTTGGGCTATCCCTTTCCAAACGGACAAATCTCCGGTTTCTTTCCAATACATATAGGCTAAAGATGATTTTGTGCCTGCACCATCTGCATGCATAACCAAACAATAATCATCATCGTTTGTTAAATAATCTGGAACTATTTTACAAAATGATTTTGGGAACAATCCTTTATCAATATTTTTTATAGCATTGTGAACATCTTCTTTGGAAGCCGAAACACCTCTTTGAGCATATCTTTTTGAAACTTCTTGACTCATCTTTTAATAAGGATTTTACACAAAAGTACGGATTGTTTTCTTTTTTGTAATAAATTTTGAAAACGAAATCGTTGTAGTATATTTTTGTTTTAAAAAAACGTTTTTAAATTCTCAAAATTTGATGATTTTTTTACAGAAAATCAATTCTAATACGCTCTTTATTAGTAATTTAATAATTGTGAATAAAGTTTTTAAAAAAACTTGATTTTCAGTTAATATTATAAGATTAAAAACCTGATTTCGTTATATATTTGTAACTAAATTAACTCACTAAACTTAAATATGAGCAAGTCTAAATTAGAGTACATTTGGTTAGACGGTTACTATCCAACTCAAAACATGCGAAGCAAGACTAAAGTTGAAAATGACTTTAGCGGAAAACTAGAAGATTGTCCAATATGGTCTTTTGATGGTTCATCAACTAAACAAGCATCTGGAGGTTCTTCAGATTGTTTATTAAAACCTGTTGCTATTTATCCTGATCCTGCAAGAAGAGACGGGTTTTTAGTTATGACAGAAGTTTTAAATGCTGATGGAACTCCTCACAAATCTAACGGTAGAGCTACCATTGAAGACGAGGATAATGACTTTTGGTTTGGTTTTGAGCAAGAATACTTTATAATGGACACCAAAACTCAATTACCTCTTGGTTTTCCAATTGGTGGATATCCTGCCCCTCAAGGAATGTATTACTGTTCTGTAGGTGGAAAAAATACTCATGGAAGAGATTTAGTTGAAAAGCATGCAGATTTATGTATCGATGCTGGATTAAACTTTGAAGGAATCAATCAGGAAGTTGCCTCTGGACAGTGGGAATTTCAATTATTTGCACAAGGAGCCAAAAAAGCTGGTGATGAAATATGGATTGCTCGTTATTTATTAGACAGATTAACTGAACAATATGGTTACTACATAGATTACCATCCAAAACCTTTAGGAAAAGATTTAGATTGGAATGGTTCTGGTATGCATGCAAACTTCTCTAATACTGTTTTAAGAACTTGTGGTTCTCAAGAAACTTATGAGAAAATATGTGAAGCATTCAGACCAGTAGTTAAAGAACATATTGCTGTATACGGTGAGTTTAACGATCAACGTTTAACAGGTGATCATGAAACTGCTGCCATAACTGATTTCTCTTATGGAGTATCAGACAGAGGTGCATCTATTAGAATTCCAATTATTACAGTTGAAAAAGGCTGGAAAGGTTGGCTAGAAGACAGAAGACCAGCATCTAATGGAGATCCATACAAAATAGCAGGAAGAATTATAAAAACAGTAAAATCTGCTAATATTAGTTAACAGATATTTAAAATTATATAAAAACCACAAAATTATTTTTGTGGTTTTTTTTTATGAAATAGTTTGATACAAGAAAATAACATATAGTAGTAACAGAACCATACCACTTTTTCTTTTTAACTCCATTTTTTTGGGTAACAAAACTAAAATTGGAAGCACCATAGATACCAATAACATCCAATAAATATCGTTAGTATACAATACATTATCATTTGCAGATATTGGGGTAATTAAAGAAGTAATTCCAACAACAGCAAGAATATTAAATATATTAGAACCTACAAGGTTACCCAAAGAAATTGCCTTTTCTTTTTTAAGAACCGCTATGATTGATGCTGCTAATTCAGGAATGCTAGTTCCAATTGATACAACAGTAACTCCTATAAGCCTCTCACCAACACCAAGTGTAATCGCTAAATCTGTAGCTCCTGTAATTAACATCTCTGAACCTCCCCATAAACCAATAGCCCCTAATATAAAAAATGTAAACGTTTTGTAGGTAGGAAGTATATCTTCATCTTTTGGTATGTCATCTATAATATCTTGATTTTGAAAACGAAAAAGATACACTAAGAAAAATAGTAAAAAAAGAATAAAAATAAGACCTTCAAAATCAGAGATTAAGTAATCATTTCGGAGAAAGAAAAATAATAATAAGGAGGAAGCCATCATTACTGGCCAATTGGTTGTAAAAAAACTTTTTTGAACATCCATTTCAGCAATCAATAATGTAATACCAAGCACCAATGCCAAATTAGCAATGTTTGACCCTATAACATTACCAAGAGCTAAGTCAGGATAACCGTTTAGGGCAGAATTAATACTAACTATGAGTTCAGGAGCAGAAGTTGCAAAGGAAACTACAGTCATCCCAATAATTATTTTTGGAATTTTCAAGCCTAAGGAGATAGATCTGTCTCTTATACACATCTGACGCTGCCGACGAAGAGGATAGTG
>CAJXSU010000084.1 GCA_913061465.1 uncultured Flavobacterium sp. | reverse complement strand
CCGTCAGATATTTCCAACCTTCCCAGTCATTTTCATCCATCCCATCTTCAATTGAGATAATAGGATAGTTATCAGCTAACTCAGCTAAATAATCTGCTTGTTCTTGACTTGATCTTATTTTTCCTGTTACCCCCTCAAACTTTGAGTAGTCATAGTTACCATCAACATAAAATTCGGCTGCTGCACAATCTAATGCTATCATAATTTCATCACCTAACTTATAACCCGCATTTTTAACAGCTAAAGCTATTGTATCCAATGCATCCTCAGTTCCTTCAAGTGTTGGAGCAAAACCTCCCTCATCACCAACAGCTGTTGAAAGATTTCTATCATGAAGAACCTTCTTTAAATTATGGAAAATTTCAGATCCCATCTGCATCGCTTGAGAAAAGGTAGCGGCCTTTATTGGCATAACCATAAATTCTTGAAAAGCGATAGGTGCATCAGAATGAGAACCCCCATTAATAATATTCATCATTGGAACAGGAAGTGTATTTGCAGAAACTCCGCCAATATATCTGTACAAAGGAATTCCTAATTCACCAGCTGCTGCTTTTGCAGTAGCAAGAGAAACACCTAGAATTGCATTAGCACCTAATTTTGATTTATTTGGGGTCCCATCTAAATCTATCATCATTTGATCTATTTTGTTTTGTTCAAAAACTGAAAAACCAAGGATTTCCTGAGCTATTATTGTATTTACGTTATCTACAGCATTTGAGACACCTTTACCCATAAAATCTTCACCGCCATCTCTTAATTCTACAGCTTCATGTTCTCCTGTCGAGGCACCAGATGGAACTGCTGCTCTACCCAAATATCCATTTTCTGTAGTAACATCAACTTCTATTGTAGGATTACCTCTAGAATCAAAAATTTGCCTTGCATGAACGTTTATAATAATACTCATTTTATTAAAAGTTTATAATTTAAAATATTTCTTTAACTCGTTGACCGCTAAATTACATAATATGGGGGTTTTAAGTTTAAAATATCACTAATTTATTACGAAAACGATTTCATCTGTTAAGAATTATTAAGGTATAAAAATTAAAGTTTAAGTAAAAAAAAACCCACTCCTAAGAGTGGGAAAAATTGCTATGAAAAAGAAAGTGATGTAAAACATCACTTATGTAAAAGTAATACATATTCATTTAATGAACAAGTATTAATATTAAAAAAAAGAAGTTAATATTATAAAATCAATAAAGAGTACATGGTATATATGCAGATATCATAAAAAAAATAAACCTATGTTAATTATTTGATATTTTCCATAAATTGATCAAATAAGTATTCTGCATCATGTGGTCCTGGGCTAGCCTCCGGATGGTATTGAACAGAAAAACAATTTTTATTTTTTAATCGAATACCAGCTACTGTATGATCATTAAGGTGTATGTGGGTTATCTCTACATCTGAATGAGACTCTGTTTCTTCCCTATTGATAGCAAAACCATGATTTTGAGAAGTGATCTCACCTTTACCAGTAAGTAAGTTTTTTACTGGGTGATTTATTCCTCTGTGGCCATTATGCATTTTATAGGTAGATATTCCATTTGCTAATGCGATAACTTGGTGCCCTAAACAGATACCAAATAAAGGTAAATTTCTTTGAATAATTTCTTTAGCTAAATTTTGTGCTTCTATTAAAGGTTCTGGATCTCCTGGCCCATTAGATATAAAATAACCATCTGGATTCCATGAATGTAAATCTTCGAAAGAAGCATTATATGGGAATACTTTTACATAAGCTCCACGTTTTACAAAATTTCTTAAAATATTTTTCTTTATCCCAATATCTAAAGCTGCTATTTTAAACTTTGAATTTTCATCACCTACAAAATAGGGTTCTTTTGTAGAAACTTTAGAAGCCAACTCTAAACCTTGCATAGAAGGCGCTTTAGATAATTGTGCTTTTAATTTGTCTATATTATCTGTCTCCGTAGAAATAATAGCATTCATTGCTCCATGATCTCTTATGTAAGACACCAATGCTCTTGTATCTACATCTGAAATTGCAACTAAATTATGTTCAACAAACCAATCTTTTAAGTTACCATCAGAGTCAACCCTAGAGTGTTCAAAACTAAAATTTCTAACAACTAAACCTGAAATCTTAATCCCATCAGATTCTACTTCTGAAGTATTAATCCCATAATTTCCTATGTGGGCATTGGTGGTTACCATAATTTGGCCAAAATAAGATGGATCTGTAAAAATTTCTTGATAACCAGTCATCCCTGTATTAAAGCAAATTTCTCCAGTTACAGTCCCCTCAATTCCAACAGATTTACCATAAAAAATAGTTCCATCTGCTAATAAGACTAATGCTTTCTTTCTTTGTTGATATTTCATTCAATTAGGATTCTAAGTTTTAACAAAAATAAGAATATTTATGAATAGATTTATTTAAATTTCTATCAAAAAAAAGGCAACTGTTAACAGTTGCCTTTTTTTTGATAGATTTATATTTTTAAAAAATATTATTTAAGTTATTCAAAGCGACTTTCACATCATTAATTTTTTTGAAGGATAACTTATTCTGTAAAAAATAATTTAAAAGAGAATTCTTTTCGTTATCATTGCTAGCAAAAGAATTTAAAATAGATTTTTTCTTAAGTCTTAATTCATTGATTCCTTCATCGGTTAAAACATAATATACTTCTTTATGAACTAGTTTGTCAGTTTTTCTACTTAACATAGGATTGACTGAACCCTCCACAAGTTTTACACTGTGAAAATTTAGCAATGAAACTTTATCAGACTCATAAATCACCTCAAAAATTCGACTACCTATTTCTGAATCAATTTTTTTAAATACTTTTCCAAGGATATCAACAGTTTCAATAGATTTCATATTTAATACAAAAATTGAATCTTGAGAAATCTTTGTTACCAATCTATTTGTTTTCAAATTAAAGTTTACATTATCTAGTGTAAAAGTTTTGTTGTCTTTAGATTTTACAACTACAGGATAATTTTTCCATTTATTAAATAAATATATAGAACCATCTACAGTTCTAGGAGGGTTTACAAACCTCATTGCGGTACCATAAACACCGTTACCGCCGTTATTGTTTCCACCAGTTATCCCTTGGAGAGCCAAAGCATTATTATCACTTACATTAGTGTTTGTGCTTTGTGAATATCCAACAACACTAATTGTTAAAAATAGTACTGTAATAATTTTCAATTTCTTCATTTTTTTTATTTTAAGATTGATGTACATTAATAGGGTGCAATTATTTAAAGTTGGTTGCGTGTTCTAATGTAAATTAGTATAAAAATATTAAAAAAAAAGAGCGGGATGAAATTTCCCAGCTCTTTTTAACATATTTTTAAATCTAAAATTATTATTCAGATTTTTCTTCTGTAGTGGTTTCTGCTGTTTCAACGGAAGCAACAGCTTCATCAGTTTTCTTTCGTCTTCCTCTACGAGTAGATTTCTTCGCTTTTTTACCTTTAGGGTTGTATATTTCGTTATAATCAACAAGTTCAACCATAGCCATTGGAGCATTATCCCCTTGACGATTTCCTAACTTGATGATACGAATGTAACCTCCTGGTCTGTCTGCTATTTTAACAGAAATTTCTTTAAATAATTCTGTAACAGCAAACTTGTCTCTAAGGTAACTAAAAACAACTCTTCTATTATGTGTTGTATCAGCTTTAGATTTTGTAATTAATGGCTCAACAAAAACTCTTAAAGCCTTTGCTTTAGCAACTGTAGTGTTAATACGTTTGTGTTCTATTAAAGAACAAGCCATATTAGCTAACATAGCTTTTCTATGTGCAGTTTGTCTTCCTAAATGATTAAATTTCTTTCCGTGTCTCATGACGTTTGTTTTTTACTTTCATCTTGCTCAACTCATTATTGAGGAGCAAAATATGAAAGGTTAATCTCTATCTAATTTATATTTTACTAAGTCCATTCCAAAATTAAGACCTTTAACAATAACAAGCTCTTCTAACTCTGTTAATGATTTTTTACCAAAGTTTCTAAACTTCATTAAATCACTTTTATTAAAAGAAACTAAATCTCCTAAAGTATCAACCTCTGCTGCTTTTAAACAATTTAATGCTCTAACAGAAAGATCCATGTCTATTAATCTAGTTTTTAATAACTGACGCATATGTAATGATTCTTCATCATAAGTTTCAGTTTGAGCAATTTCATCTGCTTCAAGAGTAATTCTCTCATCAGAGAATAACATAAAGTGATGAATTAATATTTTAGCAGCTTCAGTTAAAGCATCTTTAGGATTTATTGAACCATCTGTTTCTATGTCAAAAATTAATTTTTCATAATCAGTTTTTTGTTCAACACGGAAATTTTCAATTGCATACTTTACATTCTTAATTGGTGTGAAAATAGAATCTGTGAAAATTGTACCTATTGGTGCCGATGATTTTTTATTTTCTTCTGCAGGAACAAAACCTCTACCTTTCTCAATAGAAAGCTCCATGTTTAATTTAACTGACTTATCCATATGACAAATCACTAAGTCTGGATTTAATACTTGGAATCCAGAAATATATTTCTGTAAATCACCAGCAGTCAATTGATCTTGACCAGAAACAGAAACAGAAACAGTTTCTCTATCTGATTCTTCAATTTGCTTCTTAAAGCGAACTTGTTTAAGATTTAGTATAATCTCAGTAACATCCTCAACAATACCTTTTACTGTTGAAAACTCATGTTCTACGCCATCTATTCTTAATGAAGTAATTGCAAATCCTTCTAAAGAGGATAATAAAACTCTTCTTAATGCATTTCCTACTGTTAAACCAAAACCTTGTTCTAGTGGTCTAAACTCAAATCTACCAGAAAAATCTGTAGATTCAATCAAAATTACCTTATCGGGTTTCTGAAAATTTAAAATTGCCATATGTTTTTCTTCGTTTTAATTGTTATTTAGTTGCGCGGTTTGTAAGCGTGAAGAATTGCAAACATACCCTTTGGCTAAATACCAATGTGGTTAATTTATTATTTAGAATATAATTCTACGATTAATTGTTCTTTGATGTTTTCAGGTATTTGTAATCGCTGTGGAGTTTTTACAAAAGTTCCTTCTTTTTTGTCAGAATTCCAACTTAACCATTCATAAACTGAACTGTTGGATGCTAAAGCATCATCAATTGCTTGAAGTGATTTAGACTTTTCTCTCACAGCAACAACATCACCCTCTTTTAAAGAATAAGAAGGAATGTTTACAATTTCTCCATTTACAGTAATGTGTCTGTGAGAAACTAGCTGACGAGCGCCTCTTCTTGATTTAGAGATTCCAAAACGAAATACTACGTTGTCTAAACGAGATTCACACAATTGTAATAATACCTCTCCTGTAATTCCTTTTGAAGAAGATGCTTTTTTAAATAAATTACTGAATTGACGTTCTAAAATTCCATAAGAATATTTAGCTTTTTGCTTTTCCATTAACTGGACAGCATATTCAGATTTTTTACCTCTTCTTTTCGCATTTCCATGCTGTCCTGGAGGATAATTTCTTTTTTCGAAGCTTTTGTCTGCTCCAAAAATTGCTTCGCCAAATTTACGAGCAATTTTAGTTTTTGGTC
>CAJXSU010000083.1 GCA_913061465.1 uncultured Flavobacterium sp. | reverse complement strand
CCAACATCTCCAATATACATGGATGGGCGCATTCTTACATGCTCCATTCCTTCTAGTGCCTGAATACTTGAAGCATCATAATTATTTTTGTTTTCTTCGCTCATAATTTTAAGTGTTTTAAACATAAAAAATCATCACAAAAACATGATGAAATTACTTCATCAAATTTACAAAAAAACAAGGTTTTTAGAATGCACATTCATTAATAATACTCAGTTTTATCAACATTTGTTAATTACTAAAAAATTGCTTAAAACGCCTTTAAATCGCATTAATTGTAATGTTTAAAAGAATCTATAAGAAACCTATTCTATAAATTTATAAAATTGCTTAAAACAAGAAATTTAACCCTATTTTCAATGGATTAAATTTCAGTTTTTTTAAAGATTTTTGCTTTTAAGAAGTGCAAAGGGTAGGTGTATAAAAAAAACTCGCATGTAGTTCATCAGAGACCAACTAACAAGCGAGATGTAGTGAAACTTTAGAGGCTATTAATATGCATCTTCATGCACTGCTTTAATCGCTCTACCGCTAGGTTCATTCATGTTTTGAAAACTTTTGTCCCAAGCCAATGCAGTTGGAGTACTACAAGCAATTGAAGGAACAGAGGGCACTGTTAATGCTGCCGCCTCTGAAGGGAAATGTTCTTCAAAAATACTTCTATAATAAAATTCTTCCTTTGTTCTTGGTGTTTGAGTAGGAAAACGATGTGTTGCTTGTCGCATTTGATTATCAGATACAGAGCTGTCTACTAATGTTTTTAGCGTATCTATCCAACTATAGCCAACTCCATCTGAAAATTGTTCTTTTTGTCTCCACGCAATAGATTCTGGAAGGTATTCTTCAAAAGCTTTACGCAATACCCATTTTTCCATCCGCTCTCCATTAATCATTTTATCTTTCGGGTTAATTCTCATTGCAACATCCATAAATTCTTTATCTAGGAATGGTACACGACCTTCTATTCCCCAAGCAGCTAAACTTTTATTGGCGCGAAGACAATCATATTGATATAATTTATCGAGTTTTCGAACAGTTTCTTTGTGTAATTCTTCAGCATTAGGAGCTTTGTGAAAATATAAATAGCCTCCAAAAATTTCATCAGCTCCTTCTCCAGACAATACCATTTTTATTCCCATAGATTTAATGACTCTTGCTAATAAATACATTGGAGTCGAAGCTCTAATAGTGGTAATGTCATAAGTTTCTAAGTGATAAATAACATCACGAATTGCATCTAGCCCTTCTTGGATGGTAAAGGTTACTTCATGATGAATAGTACCAATATGGTCTGATACTATTTGAGCAGCAGCTAAATCTGGTGACCCATCTAGGCCTATTGAAAAAGAATGTAGCTGAGGCCACCAGGCTTCTTGGGTATCTCCAGATTCAATTCTTTTTTGTGCATATTTTTTTGCTACAGCAGAAGTTATAGATGAGTCTAAACCTCCGGAAAGTAAAACTCCGTAGGGGACATCAGACATTAATTGTCTATGAACAGCAGCTTCAAGTGCATCTTTTAATTCATCAATAGATGTGCGGTTTTCTTTTACAGCCTCAAAATCCATCCAATCTCTTTGATACCATTTTGTAAGTTTTCCATCTTTACTCGACATAAAATGGCCCGGAGGAAATACTTCTATTTTATTACAGACTCCTTCTAAAGCTTTTAATTCTGATGCTACATAAAAAGTACCATTTTTATCCCATCCAATGTATAACGGTATAATTCCCATATGATCTCTAGCAACAAAATATTCATCTTTGTTTGAGTCATATATTGCAAATCCAAAAATGCCATTCAAATCATCTAAAAAAGCACTTCCCTTTTCTTGATATAGTGCTAATATTACTTCACAGTCTGATTGTGTTTGAAATGTATACGAAGTTTCAAATTGTTTTCTTAGTTCTTGATGGTTGTAAATTTCACCATTAGCAGCCAAAACAAGGCTTTTGTCTAAACTAAACAAGGGTTGTTTTCCGGATGCTGGATCTACAATGGCTAACCTTTCATGAGCTAAAATAGCTTTTTCATTACTGTAGATACCGCTCCAGTCTGGCCCCCTATGTCTTATAGATTTAGACATTTCTAAAATTTGTGATCTTAACTTTCCTGAACTTTCTTTTAAATCAAATGCACATACAATACCACACATAATTTTATGTTTTTATTTCAATTAAATTTTATATAACGTTTCAAATAGTTTACAAATAACTTACTTTAGGTTATTTAAATAAATTGAAATTTACATTTCAGTTATTAATTATTATTTTTTTTTATTAAAGAGTATAAATATGAAACATAATTAAATTTTTACCGAGCTCTGACTTACAGATTGTAAATGCTTTTAAAAAAGAAGCCAGAAAACTTGTTATTTTAAAAATGAGGGTTTAAATTTGTATCATAATGCAAAGACAACAAAATATATGGTGGTGGAATTTCTTTAGCTGAAAAGTGAGATCCCAATCGTGTATATAACATATACTAAAAAGGCTTATCTCACGATAGGCCTTTTTTTGTTTTAAGACTGAAAACAATAAGGTGAAACAATTATGAGTTAGATTTTGACATAAATTACTAAAAGTGAAAAAAATAACATTTAAAACTATAAGTTCTAAAAGAATTTCAGATACCGTTACACCCGTTGGTTTGTATATTAGGTTTAGAGATTTATATGCCAACACATTGTTGTTAGAAAGCTCAGATTATCATAGCAAGGAAGAGAGTTTTTCTTTCATTTGTATTGAGCCTGTAGTATCGATGAAAATAGAAAATCATCAATTTTCTGTAAAACAAAAAGGGGCTACAATTTTTAAGGAAGAAATTCAGGACAATTTTTATAAGTTATTTTCTCAATTTAGTTCAAGTATTAATTTAGATTGTAACAATGCTCTGAAATCGTTTAATGGATTGTATGGATACACAACTTATGATAGTGTTCAATATTTTGAAAAAATTAAATTTAAAACCAAACAAGCGGCTTCCTCCATACCATTTATGCAATATGGTTTTTATCGTTTTATAATTGCAATCAATCATTTTAACGATGAAATGACTTTAATTGAAAATGTAGAGGAGGGAACAACACCAAGAATTTCTGAGATAGAAACCATTATAGACTCCCAAGGATTTAACACCCAATCTTTTGAAATAGTTGGAGAAGAGTCCTCTAACTGTTCAGATGATGATTTTAAAGCCTACGTCACTAAAGCTAAATTACATTGTAAAAGAGGAGATGTTTTTCAATTGGTATTGTCTCGCCAGTTTCAACAAAAATTTAAAGGAGATGAATTTAATGTCTACAGAGCCCTCCGTTCTATAAACCCATCCCCATATTTATTTTATTTTGATTATGGTAGTTTTAAATTGATGGGTTCTTCACCAGAAGCTCAAATTAAAATTAATGAAGGAAAAGCAACGATTAATCCTATTGCTGGAACTTTTAGACGAACTGGAGATATCGCACAAGACATCAAGCTTGGGAAAATGTTATCAGAGGATGAGAAAGAAACAGCAGAGCATGTAATGCTTGTAGATTTAGCTAGAAATGATTTAAGTAAGCATGCTTCAAATGTAAAAGTAGAGGTCTTTAAAGAAGTACAGCTTTTTAGTCATGTCATTCATTTGGTGTCTACTGTTCAAGGTGAAATTAAAGGAAATCCTATGACCATAGTAGGTGATACTTTTCCTGCAGGAACCCTTAGTGGTGCGCCAAAATATAGAGCTATGGAATTGATTGATACCTATGAAAATCAATCTCGAGGTTTTTATGGGGGAGCTGTTGGAATTATTGGTTTAGATGGTTCTATAAATTTAGCCATAGCCATCCGTTCTTTTGTAAGTAAGAAAAACACATTGTATTATCAGGCAGGTGCAGGAATTGTGATCCGCTCAAGTGAAGAAAAAGAATTACAAGAAGTTACTAATAAACTAGCAGCATTAAAAAAAGCATTGCTTTTAGCTGAAAACATTTAAGATGAAAATACTAATTATAGACAATTACGATTCGTTTACTTACAACCTAGTTCATATGGTAGAAAAGATAACCAATCAACTTCCCGCAGTTTTTCGAAATGATGAAATTCCATTAGAAGACATTAACAGCTATGATATGATTATGTTATCTCCTGGTCCAGGAATTCCGAATGAAGCTGGAATTCTTAAGGAAATTATTCGTAGTTATGCCGGTAAAAAACCAATTTTTGGTGTCTGTTTAGGGTTACAGGCAATTGTTGAGGTCTTTGGTGGTTCTATTATTAATATGGATCAAGTATTTCATGGTGTTGCTACTAGCATGAAAGTGATAAATTCTGATGCTGTTATTTTTAATGGTATACCCAAAGAATTTGAAGCAGCGAGATATCATTCTTGGATAGCTTCTAATAATAATTTTCCGGAAGATTTAGAAATTACAGCCGAAGATGAAGAGGGTGGAATTATGGCAATTCGCCATAGCCATTTTCCAATCAGTGCGGTGCAATTTCATCCAGAGTCAATTTTAACAGAGCTAGGAGATCAAATTGTCAAAAATTTTATAGAAGCAAACAAGAAATAAAATGCAAAACAACGACTGAAATAAAATTCAGCAGAAATGAAAAAAATATTAAACGATTTATATCAGCATAAAAAATTATCAAAATCTCAAGCAAAAAAGATTTTGTTAGAAATTGCTACGTCTAGGTATAATGAAGCACATTTAGCTTCTTTTATGACAGTTTTTATGATGCGTCCAATTACTGTTGATGAACTTTCTGGCTTTAGAGAAGCTTTGTTAGAATTGGCTATAAAAGTAGATTTATCTGAGTATAATACCATAGATATTGTTGGTACTGGAGGAGATGGAAAAGACACCTTTAATATTTCTACACTAACCTCTTTTATTGTTGCAGGAACAGGTCAGAAAGTTGCCAAACATGGAAACTATAGTGTGTCCTCTAAATCGGGTTCTTCTGATATGTTACAAAGTTTTGGCTATGAGTTTACAAACGATGAATCTATTTTAAAAAGTCATTTAGAAAAAGCAAATATTTGCTTTTTACATGCTCCAGAATTTCACCCAGCAATGAAAGCTGTTGGACCTACAAGAAAAGCTCTGGCATTAAAAACATTTTTTAATATGCTAGGTCCTCTTGTAAATCCAAGTTCTCCTCAAAATTTACTATTGGGAACCTTTAACCTTGAAATTGCAAGATTGTACCATTATATTTTACAGGATGAAAAGAGTAACTATGGAATTATTCATGCTTTAGACGGTTATGATGAAATTTCTCTTACTAGTGAGTTTAAGTTATTTACTAAGTCTGGAGAAGAACTTATACACCCTGAAGATATTGGTCAAAAAAGAATTTTACAAACTGATATTTATGGTGGCGATTCCGTAACTACTGCTGCAAAAATATTCAAAAATATTATTGAAGGGAAAGGAACAAAAGCGCAGAATAATGTGGTGTTAACCAATGCAGCTTTTGCCCTAAAAATCATAGATGTGAACAAAACTTTTGACGAAGCTTTAAGTCTTGCCAAAGATTCTTTATTTGGAGGAAAAGCGTCGCAGTGTTTACATCAACTAATTACCAATTGTTAAGAATGACTATACTAGATAA
>CAJXSU010000082.1 GCA_913061465.1 uncultured Flavobacterium sp. | reverse complement strand
GCTAGAATTACTACAGAGCAAGGAGTAAAAAGTGTAAAATTAATTAGAGAATAATTTTTAATAAAATAAAATAAAAACGCTCAGAGCTTTGCCCTGAGCGTTTTTTAATTAACTTTAAAATAGACACGATGAAAAATATAATTCTAGGAGTCTTCTTGTTGATAGGGCCTCTTGTATTCGCTCAACAACAAGAATATCTTTTTGATTTTGAACCTAACACTCCGTCTGGAGTAGCCTCCAACTGGTATACATTTGATAACAACCCTGCTGCTGCTGAAGTGGTAGACAATCCCAATTTAAATGGAACGAACCCTTCCAGTACAAAAGTTTTAAAAGTGGTTGTTGGACCAGGTAATGCTTTTTATGCCGGAGTTAATAATGCTTGGGATGAGGGAGTCTTTGGTACCTGGGAAATAGATATGGGAGTAGCTAATAATTTAAGCCTAACCATGGACGTTCATAAAAATTATGTGGGTACAGTAGGAATTAAAATGGGTACTGCTGGGCAAGGGACTTCTTTTCAAATCACAAATCAAAATGTTGGAAATACTGTTGTAAATGAATGGCAAACTTTAACATGGGACCTGTCGGGAATTAACCCAAATGGAGATCTAACCAATATTAGTCAAATGGTTGTTTTTGTAGATTGGACAGAAGGATTGCCAGATAGAGCTGAAAATAGCACAATCTATATTGATAATATTAAGTTTAATGCGAATAAATTAACAGATGCTCCACCAGTGGATAGCTGTGAAAATGGTATACAAGACAATGATGAGACTGGTATAGATTGTGGAGGCTCTTGTAATGCTTGCCCTACAAGTGCTGCTATTATCATAGAAGATTTTGAAGGAACACCTCCGCAAATTGCAGCAGATAATGGTTTGGGGTCTGTGAGTATTGTTTCTGACCCAGTAACAGGCGGAACAAATAGTCAGGTTTTGAAAATAGTAACTTCTTCCTCAGCAGAGGTACCATGGCAAAATGCGCAAGTATTTTTACAAGATGACTATATTCATTTAATTTCATCAAATAAAATAGTTACTGCAGAAGTATATTCAACAACAGCTTTTCATATGTTGGCCAAAGTTGTTGATGCTGTAGGAGGAACATTAGCTGACGAATCAGCTACAGATGATTATCATTCAGGATCGGGCTGGGAAACGCTTACTTTTGACTTCGCTAATCCAAAAGACAATACCCCTGTGGCTGCATATATTTATGCTAGAATTCTTTTCTTTCCAATGTGGAACGGTAATGGATGGAATGCTAATACTGAAACAACGACCTATGTTGATAATATCACAGCGCTAAGTTCAGCAACTGCAGGGCTAGAAAATAAGAATTTATTTGACACTAAGGCATATCCAAATCCAACTTCAGATACTTGGATAATAAGTGCTCAAAATAATATAATAACCTCAGTTGAAGTATTTAATCTATTAGGAAAAAGAGTTGTTTTACAAACCAACAACAATACCAATATTGCTATTTCTACTCAAGGGTTAACTAGTGGAATTTATATTGCTAGAATTACTTCAGAGCAGGGAACTAAAAGTGTGAAGTTAATTAAAGAATAGTTGATTTACCTTTAATACAATAGTCTTAAAAACGCTCAAAATTTAATTTTGAGCGTTTTTTTATGATCTTTTAAAAAAGATATTAGATGTTGAAATTTTCAGTCCTCAAGGGTCTTTTTTGTTTTATTTAATAGGTACTTGATTGATTTTTGTTACTTTTAATATTATAATCTAATCCTTGTTCATGAAAGCTCGTATTTCTTTATACTTACTGTGTTTTATACTTTGTTTTGCTTGTTCAAAAAATGATTCTAAAAAGGGAAATGATCTTGTAAATGAGACAAGCCCTTACCTACTTCAACACGCATACAATCCTGTTAATTGGAAGGCTTGGAACGAGAATTCTTTGGAGGAAGCAAAAGAACAAAATAAACTTATTGTTATTTCTATAGGCTATGCCTCATGTCATTGGTGCCATGTAATGGAAGAAGAAAGTTTTGAAAATGATTCTATTGCTAGAATAATGAATGATAATTTCATCAACATTAAAGTAGATAGAGAAGAAAGACCAGATGTAGATAAAGTATATATGAATGCCGTTCAGTTAATGACTGGTAAAGGAGGGTGGCCTCTTAATTGTATTACACTTCCTGATGGAAGACCTGTTTTTGGAGGAACCTACTTCACAAAAAACCAATGGTCTAAAATATTGGAAGATGTTTCTAATCTATATAAAGAAAACCCTCAAAAGGTGGAAGAATATGCCCAAAGAGTAACTGAAGGCATTCAAACTTCTGAATTAATTACCTTAAATAATGAAGAGGCTGTCTTCAAAAATAAAGAGATTATTTCTGCTATAACTCTTACAAAAGAACAATTAGACACTATTAATGGTGGCTTCAAAGGAGCTCCTAAATTTCCAATGTCAAATACCTTAGACTATCTTTTAAGATATCAGCATCACTATAATGATCCTAAAATTTTCAAGTATATTAAAACATCGCTAACTAAAATGGCCTATGGAGGTATTTATGATCAAATTGGTGGTGGATTTTCTAGATACTCCGTAGATGAAAGATGGCACATCCCCCATTTTGAAAAAATGTTATATGATAATGCTCAATTAGTAAGTATTTATTCTAAGGCATATCTTCAAGATAAAAATGAGCTCTATAAAAATGTTGTTCAAGGAATATTAGGGTTTGTTAATGAGGAATTAAGTGCTAATAACGGAGCATTTTATTCATCTTTAGATGCAGATAGTAAAAATGAAAATGATAAATTAGAAGAAGGTGTTTTTTACAGTTGGACCAAACAAGAATTAAAAACTCTAATTAAAGACTATGAATTATTTGCAAACTATTACAATGTAAATACTTCTGGGTTTTGGGAAAAAGACCTTTATGTTTTAATCCGTAACCAATCTAATGCTCAATTTGCAAAAAAAAATAAGCTTACTAAAAAGGAGTTAAAGAGTAAGATAGCTAATTGGAAATCTATTCTTTCTATAGAGAGGAATAAGCGTAAGAAGCCTAATTTAGATGATAAAATTCTGACTTCCTGGAATGCGCTTATGCTTCAAGGATATGTAGATGCATATAAAGCTTTTGATCAGAAAGAATATTTAGATAAAGCGGTTAAGATTGCAGAATTTATTCTACAAAAACAATTAAGAAGTGATGGAGGTCTAAATCGAAACTTTAAAAATGGAAAAAGTACTATTAATGGATATGCTGAAGATTATGCAACTGTAATTCAGGCTTTTATTTCTCTTCATGAAATTACTTTGGATGAAAAATGGTTAATTCTTTCAAAAGAAATAATGGAGTATACCATTGTACATTTTTATGATTCAACTAGTGGAATGTTTTTTTATACGTCTAAAGAGGACCCTAGCTTGATAGCTCGTAAAACTGAGGTTATCGATGGTGTTATCTCCTCATCTAATTCAATTATTGGAAATAGCTTATTTAAACTTGGGCATTATTTTTATGATAAAAAAATGACCCAAATTTCTAAGCAAATGCTAAATAATCTAAAAGTAGAAATCATTAAAAATCCTTTAGGGTACTCAAATTGGTTACATTTAATGATGAATTTCACACAACCTTTCTACGAAGTTGCTGTTGTTGGGGAAAATGCAAATACAATAACTAAAGAATTATATAAAAATTACTTCCCAAATATATTAATATCGGCTTCAAACAAAGACTCTGAATTACCTTTGCTTGAATTTAAATATATAGATGGAAAGACATTAATTTATGTCTGCGTTAATGGCACATGTAAATTACCTTTAGCAGATGTTTCTGAAGCTGTTAAAAATATAAAACGTAATTAAAAATTCTGATTATTTATAAATTTCTAACAAAGTATGCTGTTCTTTAATAGCGTCTTTAAATTCTATTTTGAGATTTTTAATTAGATTGCATGCACTTGGCGAATCGTGAATAGAAGAAACACCCTGACCTGCAGACCAAATAGTAGCCCATGCCTTTGCCTCATCTTCTTGAGCAGTCAACTCCTCTCCAAAATCAACTTTTACTTTTCTACTTAACATCTCTTCAGTAATGCCCATAGCTTGAAGACTAGGTCCTAAAAAATTAGCAGGAACCCCAGAAACAGCAGCAGTATATACAATATCACTAGCGCCTGCTTCAATGATCATATCTCTATAAGCCTTTGGTGCTTTACTTTCTTTAGTGTTAATAAAACGAGTACCCATATACGCTAAATCTGCACCCATTTGCATGGCAGAAGCAATATCCCTTCCGGAGCTGATACAACCAGAAAGTAGAATTGTTTTCTTAAAAAAGGATTTGATTTCTGCAACCAATGGCATTGGATTAATTGTTCCGGCATGCCCTCCTGCACCAGCAGAAACCAGGATTAAGCCATCTACTCCTGCCTCTTGAGCTTTTTCTGCATGTCTTTTTTTAATAACATCATGAAATACAAGGCCTCCATAATTATGAACTGTATTTACTAATTCTGAAACTGCTCCTAAAGAAGTAATAATTAATGTAATTTTATGCTTCACACAAATGGCTAAATCTGCCTCCAGCCTAGGATTTGATTTATGTACTATAAGATTCACTCCAAAAGGAGCCGGTTTATTTCCTGTATTTTTTTCATACTCAAGCAAAGCAGTTTTTATTTCTATAATCCATGCCTCGAACCCTTCAGAAGTTCGTTGATTTAATGCAGGGAAAGTGCCAACAATTCCATTCTTACAACATTCTATGACCAGTTGAGGCCCAGATATTAAAAACATTGGAGCAGCTATTACTGGGATTGAAAGTTGATTTATAAACGATGCTCTACTCATACTTCGGGGTTTATTTAAAATTATTATACAAATTGATTTTTGATAAAGTTATATAAAAAAAAGTATTTGTTATATTTAACAAAACTAACAGATTGTTATAAATAAAAACACAGATAAAAATGAAAAAATTAGAAGGTCAAATTGCAATTATAACCGGTGGAGCTAGAGGTATTGGAGAAGGAATCTGTGAGGTGTTTTGCAAAGAGGGTGCAATAGTTGCCTTATGGGATGTATTAGATGGAGAAGAAGTTGTCAATAAAATTTCTGAAAAAGGAGGGTCTATATTTTATCAAAAGGTAGACGTAACCAATCAAGAATCTGTTGATGCCGCTGTATCTGAAATTATTGAAAAACATCAAAGAATTGATATTTTAATTAACAATGCTGGAGTCATTAGAGATCGTTCATTTTTAAAAATGACTCGAGAAGAATGGGATATTGTTATGTCTGTAAACGTAGATTCCTTATTTATTACTGCTAAAGCTGTAGTACCTTACATGAAAGCTGCAAATTATGGTAGAATTATTTCTGCCTCTTCTATTAATGCCTATCAAGGAGCCTTCGGACAAGCAAATTATTGTGCTAGTAAGGCCGCTATTGTTGGATTTACACATTCATTATGTAAAGAGGTTGGGAAGTATAATATCACAGTAAATGCTGTTGCGCCTGGTTTTATAAAGTCTGAAATGTCTGATTCTATGCCTGAGGAGGTTATAAAAGCAGGTATTGCTATGATTCCAGTAAAACGTATTGGAACTCCAGAAGATATGGGCTATGCTTATTTATTTTTAGCTT
>CAJXSU010000081.1 GCA_913061465.1 uncultured Flavobacterium sp. | reverse complement strand
AAACTGCCGATGCAGGATACTTAACACGTCGTTTAGTAGATGTTTCACAAGATGTTATTATTAATGAACATGATTGTGGTACTTTAAGAGGGCTAGATGTTACTCCATTGAAGAAAAACGATGAGATTGTAGAATCTTTAAGTGATAGAATTGAAGGAAGAGTAGCTTTACAAGATGTTTTCCATCCATTAAATGAAGATTTATTAGTTGGAGCTGGTGAGGTAATTACTTCTCAAACTGCAAATGCTATTGAAGCTTCAGGATTAGATGTTGTTCAAGTAAGATCTGCATTAACTTGTGAGTCTCAAAGAGGAATTTGTGCAAAATGTTATGGACAAAGTCTCTCTACACTTAACAATGTTCAAATTGGTGAAGCTGTAGGAGTTATTGCGGCTCAATCTATTGGAGAACCAGGTACACAATTAACTTTAAGAACATTCCACGTTGGTGGGGTTGCAGGAAACATATCTGAAGATAATAAGTTAACAGCTAAGTTTGATGGTAAGGTAGTTATCGAAGACCTTAGAACTGTTGAAGGAAAAAATTCCGATGGTAAAGCTGTAGATATAGTAATTTCTAGAACTGCTGAAATTAAAATAATTGATAAAAAGACAGATATTACTCTTAGCACAAATATTATTCCTTACGGATCCATTATTTTCAACAAGAAGATAAAATCTATCAAAAAAGGTGATGTAATTTGTCAATGGGATCCATTTAACGGTGTGATTGTATCTGAATTTGGAGGTAAAGTTAAGTTTGATAACCTAGAACAAGGAGTTAATTACCAAGTTGAGGTTGATGAACAAACAGGTTTCCAAGAAAAAGTAATTACAGACTCTAAGAATAAGAAAATCATTGCTTCTTTAATTATTGAAGATAAAGATGGTAATGCGTTACGCTCATACACCCTTCCTGTTGGAGCTCATTTAATGGTAGATAATGGAGAAAGTGTAGAAAGTGGTAAGACATTAGTTAAGATTCCAAGAAAATCTGGAAAAGCTGGTGATATCACTGGAGGTCTTCCTAGAGTTACTGAATTATTTGAAGCACGTAATCCTTCAAACCCAGCTGTGGTTTCAGAGGTAGATGGTGTCGTTTCTTTTGGTAAAATCAAGAGAGGTAACAGAGAAATTATTGTTGAATCTAAAACTGGAGATATTAGAAAATATTTAATTAAACTTTCTAATCAAATCTTAGTTCAAGAAAATGACTTTATTAAAGCTGGAATGCCATTATCAGATGGAGCAGTTACTCCTATAGATATTTTAAGAATTCAAGGTCCTTCTGCTGTTCAACAGTATTTGGTGAATGAAATTCAAGATGTATACCGTTTACAAGGGGTGAAAATTAATGATAAACACTTTGAGGTAGTTGTTCGTCAGATGATGCGTAAAGTGAGAATCATAGATTCTGGAGACACTTTATTCTTAGAAAATCAATTGATTCATAAGAATGACTTTATTTTAGAAAATGATGCTATTTACGGTATGAAAGTTATCGAAGATGCTGGTGAATCTGAAAATGTAAAAGCAGGTCAAATTATTTCTGCACGTCAACTAAGAGATGAAAATTCTTTATTGCGAAGAAATGATCAAACTTTAGTTGTTGCAAGAGATGCACAACCTGCAACAGCAGAACAAGTGTTACAAGGAATTACAAGAGCTTCTCTTCAAACCAAATCGTTTATTTCTGCAGCATCTTTCCAAGAAACTACGAAAGTATTGAACGAAGCTGCTGTTAATGGTAAAGTAGATCATTTAGAAGGGTTAAAAGAAAATGTTATTGTAGGTAAGAAAATACCAGCTGGTACTGGAATGAGAACTTATGATCATTTAATTGTCGGTCCTAAAGAAGAAATCGAAAATAGCTTTAATTAATAATTATCATGGCTGAAAATCAACATAAAAAAGGACAAATTAATATTGAGTTAGACGAATCTGTTGCGGAAGGAACGTATTCTAATTTAGCCATTATTAATCATTCTGTCTCTGAGTTTATTGTAGATTTTATCAGAATAATGCCTGGTGTGCCAAAAGCAAAAGTGAAATCAAGAATTATATTGACTCCACAACACGCTAAAAGGCTCACAAAAGCTTTAGCCGATAATATTTTGAAGTTTGAGAAAGCTCATGGTGAAATCAAAGATTACGAGCAACCACCTATTCCAATGAATTTTGGACCTACAGGTGAGGCTTAAATTATAAAAAACCCAAAACATTTTTGTTTTGGGTTTTTTTATGATGTAGAATTAATTTTTTTTAAAAAGATTATATTTTTCTAGTTTTATTCAATAACCAAAAGTCTGCTAAAACTAAAGCTGTTAAAGCTTCAATTACAGGAACAGCTCTAGGGACAACACAAGGATCATGACGCCCTTTACCCATGATTTCTGTTTTATCTCCTTTAGAATTTATGGTAGGTTGGTTTTGCATGATGGTAGCTACAGGTTTAAAAGCTACTCTAAAATATATATCCATTCCATTAGAAATACCGCCCTGAATACCACCTGATAAATTTGTTTGAGTAGATCCATCTTTATTAAAGATGTCATTATGATTACTACCCTTCATTTTAGTTCCTTCAAAGCCACTTCCAAATTCAAAACCTTTAACGGCATTTAATGAAAGCATTGCATTTCCTAAAGCAGCATGAAGTTTATTAAAAATTGGTTCTCCTAAGCCTACAGGAATATTTTTTGCAACACAAGAAATAGTTCCGCCAATCGTATCGCCTTGCTTTCGAATTTCTTTGATTTTATTAATCATAAGAGCTGCCATCTTGTTATCAGGACAACGAACAATATTTGACTCAGTTTTTGAGAAATCTAACTGATCATATGCTTTGTTCATCTCTATATTACCAACTGAGGAGGTATAGGCATTAATAGAAATTGAAGATATCAATTGTTTCGCTAGAGCACCTGCTACTACCCAGTTAGCTGTCTCTCTTGCAGATGATCTTCCTCCGCCTCGGTAATCTCTAATACCAAATTTTTTGTCGTAGGTAAAATCTGCATGGGAAGGCCTATATATATCTGTATTATGTGAATAATCGTGAGATTTTTGATTGGTGTTTTTAATAATAAATCCAATCGAGGTTCCTGTGGTTCTTCCCTCAAAAATTCCTGAAAGAAATTCTACAGTATCTGGTTCTTTACGTTGGGTAACAATATTAGATTGGCCTGGTTTTCTTCTATTTAATTCCTCTTGAATAGCATCTAAATTTATCAAAAGTCCAGCTGGAAAACCGTCAATAATACCTCCTATGGCTGAGCCATGAGATTCTCCGTAGGTAGTTAGTTTTAGTATATTTCCAAATGAATTAAAAGCCATTAAAAAAAATCTATAATTTCATTAGCTAAGATACTATAAAAATCAGGAAACCATAGTTTTATTGCCATTGCTAATACCATAATAATTAAGGCTTTTTTTACGAATTTATCACCTTTATTTACAGACCATCTACTCATAAACCAACCTCCAGCAGCATTACCAAAAGATAAAATTAGACCATACTTCCAATTAATACTGCCGTTATAGGCAAAAATAGCTACAGCAGCCAGCGTATAGATTAGAGCTACAGTTACCTTAATTGCGTTGCTCTTTACTAATGAAAATTGATTTATGCTAGATAAAGTTAATAAGATAATAAAACCCACTCCAGCTTGAATAAAACCGCCATATAATCCAATAAAAAAGAAGGCTATTATGCTAAGCCAAAAATATTTACCTGTAATTCTTTCTAGAGTTTTATTTGAAATTTCACTAGGTTTAAATACCATGTATGCAACAATTACAACCATGATAATACCTAGTATCTTATTAAATAATTCACCATTTATTTTTACTCCTACAAATGCCCCTATAATAGCCCCTATTGTAGCAGGTATTGCTAAGTATATACTAAAAGGATAGGTGTTTATTCCCTTACTTTGAAAACCTTTAACTGCAAATATGTTTTGAATTATAATAGCTATTCTATTAGTTCCATTTGCTATATGAGGGGGTAATCCTAAAAAAATTAACATGGGAAGTGTAAGTAAAGATCCACCACCAGCCAATATATTTATTATACCTGCAATGAACCCTACAAGCATTAACAAAAAATAGTCTAACATTTTATGAAATTATTAAATAAATGTATTACAAATAAAGTAGAAATAGCCTCAAAAAATAATCTATTAAAAAACACATAAATACTTTTAAAAAATCAAAACCTTTTCTATATTTGCAGCCGCTATATATGGCGCGACCGGAGAAATGGCAGAGTGGTCGAATGCGGCAGTCTTGAAAACTGTTGACTGTAACAGGTCCGGGGGTTCGAATCCCTCTTTCTCCGCAACAAACCTTGTAAGTCGCTGATTTACAAGGTTTCTTTTTTTTAGTTGCCTAGATCGTTGCCTTTTCTCTCTAAAAATCTTATTCAAATGCTAAGTTACCAATCTGAAGTTTTAGCGAACCATAAAAACCCAAAAAATAACATAGAGGGTGTTTGTAAAAGATCGTGAAACTGCATGGAGGTAATTACAATCACCACATACCCTAGTAGTCTTATGAATCGTTTATTAGCTTCTCTCATAGTTGTTAAGTTTTTTAGTTAATAGATAGATTTTAATCAGTAGGATCGCAAATACAATGGGTTCTAGAATCAAAAAGATCCATACGTTAAGCTCTTGGTAGGTCATTCCTAACAGTTTACTAACTAGTTGCAAGAATCTTACGGATTGGTCAAATACTTTGTTCATAATCAATGAGTTAATTTATTATACCTAATCTTGGTTGGGGGAGTTTACATTTAGGTTCTTTAGGGGGAGGTTTATAGTAGGTGGTAAACATTCAAATGTTTTGGAAATCCAAAAAAATTATTTCATATTAAATACTCATATTATGATATAAATTTTATACATTGGTGAATCTATAAAAACAAGAAAATGAACCGTATTAAAGAGGTTTTAGAAGATAAGGGTATCAAACAGATTTGGCTCGCAGAAAAGCTAGGGAAAAGCTACAATATGGTGAACTCATATGTTCAAAACAGGAGGCAGCCAAGTATAGAGAGTCTATATGATATTGCTAAAATATTAGATGTAAATGCAAAAGAACTTTTGAAAGATTATGAGTAAGAAAAAAATTAATGCTGTTGATTTATTTTGTGGTGCAGGTGGATTGTCACTGGGACTTCAAATGGCGGGATTTGAAATTGAACTAGGTTTAGATTTTGTTAAAGATTGTGAAGACACACATAACCTTAATTTTAAAAATACTCCCTTTATTTGTGGAGATATCTCAGACATAAAAGGTTCTGAAATATTAGATAGAATTGGATTAAAAAAAGGAGAATTAACTCTAGTTTCAGGGGGACCACCTTGTCAAGGATTTTCAACAGTCAATGGCAAATCAAGATTTCTTGAAAACCCTAAAAATAAATTATTTGTACAATTTGTTAGAATAATTGATGAACTAGCTCCAACCTGGTTTATTATGGAGAATGTTACGGGACTTTTAAGTATGGATTCAGGTAGAGTCAAGGAAGCCATTTTCAAAGCTTTTAAAGACATTGGCTATACCATTGATGCTAAAGTTTTGAACGCAGTTGATTACGGGGTGCCTCAAAATAGAAAAAGAGCAATTTTTATTGGCAATAAAGAAGGTTATAAAACAGAATTTCCTGAACCAACTCATGGAAATTCCACGTCACAATTAGGTATTTTTGGTGATCAAAAACTTAAATCATTTGTAACGGTTGGAGAAACTCTTAAGGACATTACAAGAAAATCTAAATTATCCAATCATATTTTGCCAACACATGCTGAAATAGTTCTTAAACGAATGAGTTTTGTACCCGAAGGAGGTAACCAAAAAGATATACCTGCAGAATATAAACCACCTCAGAAGTTTTTGAATACTTACGGTCGGCTACATAGAAAAAAACCATCAAATACAATACACACTAGGTTTGATGTTGCATCAACTGGATCTCTTTATCACCCTACCGAAAATCGAGCATTAACAGTACGTGAAGGTGCACGCCTTCAGTCATTTCCCGATACTTATATTTTTTCCGGAAAAAAGGGATCACAATACAGGCAAGTAGGTAATGCCGTACCGCCATTACTAGCCAAAGCCCTAGGTGAGAAGATACTGAGTATTATGAAAAAAAGTAAAAAATTAAAAGAATGACAAAAATTGAAATTACTCAAGACATGTTTAATATTGCTTATAGTCTCGCAAAACAAAGACAGAGTAATTTCACAAATCAGTTTACAACTAAAAAATTAAAAGAGCAATTAAGTGATGATCCAGTTTTAGCACAAAATGTAGAGGGTGTTGTTGGATATATAGGTGATATGTGCGCTGGAATTATGTTAGGGTTAGATCCACACAATATTATGAGGAACATGGTTTTAGACACTGACTTACTCATTCATAGAGATGAGTCTGATATAGTTTTTAATGGTTATCGTATAGATGTAAAAACTGAATTTTATCCCCTACATAAATTTAATTCTGTTATTAACAGAACAATAACTAAAAATGAAACCTATGGGTGCAGGTTAATTAATGATAAACAATTTAGAGATAACTCGCATGGGATAGACATCTATCTTTATGGGACAATGGATAATATCGATCCCAGGAAAGCTAATTATTGGTATGGTATAGGTTGGATTTCAACAGATAGAATTAAAGAAATAGCCCCTAAACCTAGTTTGTTTTCACCTGCTGGAGCGAAATTATGGACTCCCGCACATTGTATTCCTGTCTCTTATACACATCTCCGAGCCCACGAGACCTCTCTACATCTCG
>CAJXSU010000080.1 GCA_913061465.1 uncultured Flavobacterium sp. | reverse complement strand
TAATCAATACATTATAGGAAGTCCTTTGTTTGATAAAGCAACCATTCATTTAGAAGATGGAAAGTTTTTTACAGTAGAAGCTAAAAACAATTCTTTAGAAAATAAATACATCAAAAATGTGCGGCTTAATAACAAAGTTTATCCATATTCTTATCTTAAACACAGTGATATAGTAGATGGAGGGAATTTAGTTTTTGAAATGACAGATCGTCCTGCAAATTGGGGAACAAGTGATGATTTTATTCCTTCAACAGAAATTAAAGATCATAAAATAATTCCTGCACCTTTTATCAAAAATGGAGATATTGTTTTTAAGGGTAGTACGATGGTAGAACTAGCATGTGTTAAAAAAGATGCTGATGTATTTTTTAAACTAGGTTATAAAGGAGGGTTTAAAAAATATACAAAACCTTTTGTTATAGATGATTTTATAAACCTTTCTGTATATGCTCAAATTGGAGATAAAAAAAGTGCTATAATCTCAACTGATTTTTATAAGAAAGATCCCAATCTTACAATTAAATTATACACAGATTATGAAAACCAATACAATGCTGGAGGTAATGACGCCTTAATTGACGGTATTTTAGGTACAGAAGATTTTAGGACAGGAACTTGGCAAGGGTATTCTGATACAGATTTACATGCTGTTGTTGATTTAGGTAAAGTAAAGCAAATACATAATGTGAAAATATCATTTTTAAGAGATCAGCGATCTTGGATATTTCTCCCTAAAGATTTGAAAATTCTTACTTCTTCGGATGGGGTGAATTTTAATAAATATCACAATTTTAAGTTTAATTTACCCACAAATACAGACGATATAAAAATTGAAACCATTGATTTTTCTAAATCAACAAAGGCTAGATATATAAAAGTTATGGCAAAAAATTATGGAGATGTTCCAAAATGGCATTTAGGAGCTCCATTTGACGGTAAAGCCTGGATATTTGTAGATGAAATTCAAATAAAATAGTAAAAAATGAAAAGAAGAAACTTCCTTCAAAAAGCATCGTTGTCTACTGTAGGCGTAGTAGCTTCTGCTTCTGTAGTGGCTTGTAATGCAGACAAAGAAAAAAGCAATTCTAGTAGTAATGTGAATTCAACTCGTGTAAAACCCATAGTAATCGCAACATGGAATGTACCAAATGCAACTGCTAAAGCGTGGGAGGTTATGCAAAATAATGGAAGTTCTTTAGATGCTGTAGAGCAGGGGTGCATGATAGAAGAAGCGGATGTGAAAAACTCATCTGTTGGTAAAGGTGGATTGCCAGATCGAGATGGTAATGTGACACTAGATGCTTGCATTATGGATAAAGATGGAAATTATGGTGCAGTAATGTGTGTCCAAAACATTACACATGTAATTTCTCTAGCCAGAAAAGTATTGGAAGAAACACCTCATGTAATACTTGCTGGAGAAGGTGCTGAAAACTTTGGGTATGATTTAGGGTTTAAAAAGGAGAAATTATTAACTGAATCCTCAAAAAAAGCATGGGAGAAATGGAAAGTTACTTCCAGTTATAAACCTATTATCAATATAGAAAATCATGACACCATAGGAATGCTAGCTATAGATCTAAACGGAGATATTTCTGGTGCTTGCACTACAAGCGGTCTTTCCTATAAAATGGCTGGTAGAGTAGGTGATTCTCCTATTATTGGTTCAGGCTTATTTATAGATAATGAGGTGGGTGGTGCCTCGGCAACTGGAATGGGAGAAGAGGTTTTAAAAACTGTGGGTAGTTTTTTAATCGTTGAACTCATGCGTCAAGGAAAAACACCTCAAGAAGCTTGTGAAGAGGCAGTGAGAAGAGTGGTGAAGAAATCAGGAAATCGGTATAAAGATTTTCAAGTAGGATTCATTGCTCTCAATAAAAAAGGAGAAACTGGAGCTTATTGTATTCACGAATTTTTTAATTATAATATTTATAGTGATGGTGAAAATAAAAATTATGAGTCATTATTTTTTAATAAAGTCTAATTATGTCAACAAATAAATCATACAAAAGTGCGCTAGTTTTTTTAACCACCTTATTTTTTCTTTGGGGTTTTATTACTGTATTAGTAGACAGCCTTGTGCCTAGGTTAAAAGATGTTTTTGAAATGTCCTATGCTAAAACAGTTTTAGTTCAGTTTGCTTTTTTTACAGCTTTTTTTGTTATTTCTGTTCCGGCTGGAGCTATCTTGTCTAAAATAGGCTATAGAAAAGGAATCGTTTTAGGATTAGTTGTTATGGCTATAGGATGTTTGTTTTTTTATCCTGCAGCTGAATACAGAAACTTTACTATTTTTTTAGTAGGGTATTTTACATTAGCTGGAGGAATTACGGTACTGCAAGTAGCTGCAAATCCTTATGTAGCCTTGTTGGGTTCTGAGGAGGGTGCTTCTAGTAGATTAAATTTATCACAGGCTTTTAATTCTTTAGGAACTACAATAGCTCCTGTTGTAGGAGCTTTATTTTTATTAAGTGATTCTGTAAAGACTTCTGAAGAAATTAGTGTATTAAATGCTATAGAGAAAGCAGATTATTATGCAGCAGAGGCAGCAACAGTTCAAACACCATTTCTACTCATAGCAACTTTTATTGGTGTATTGGCAGTTGTTTTTGCATTTATTAAATTACCAAAAGTAATGCAAGATAGTCCTAAAGGAGGGTATTTATCCTTATTAAGGAATAAGTTAATGCTTATGGGAGCTTTAGGTATTTTTGTTTACGTAGGAGCAGAGGTTGCTATTGGAAGTTTTTTAGTAAACTATTTCAATGATATGAATTTGGCAGTTATTATAGCCAATAATGAAACGATGATGAATATAGCCAATACTATAGCTAGCACATTTAATAAAACTTTTTCTAATTCAGATCCAAAATCTTTATTAGGAATTTTTATTATTTTCTATTGGGGTGGTGCTATGATTGGTCGTTTTATTGGTGCTTATTTAACAAGGATAATGCCAGCAGGCAGAGTATTAAGTATTTTTGCTTTATTAGCCATTTTGATGATAGCTGTATCCATTAATACAAATGGTTTAATTTCTATGTGGTCTATTTTGGCTGTTGGGTTATTTAATTCTATTATGTTTCCAACAATTTTCACACTTACCTTAGAAGGTTTGGGAGATTTAAAAGCACAAGCATCAGGTTTATTGTGTATGGCTATTGTGGGTGGTGCTGTTATTCCTTTTGTATTTGGAGGTTTAATTGATGAATTTGGATTTAAAACTGCCTTTATGTTAACGATGGTTTGCTATGGATACATTTTATATTATGGAAAGTTAAAATCTTAGTAATCTTACAATTTATCTAAAATTAATAAAAAACCCAAAACATAGTTTTGGGTTTTTTATTAATTGAATTAAGTTATTTTTATTTTCTTTTAGTTTGTTGTTCTTGAGCTTGCTTCATTGCACTATCTAAACGTTGTCTAAATTTACTCTTTTGTTTTTCTGGCTTTTTCTTATTTTCTTCTATTTGAGCAATAATTTTAGCTTCATCAATTACAAAGTTTTTAATCACTAACATAATCGTTATAGTTAACAAGTTTGAAACAAAGTAATACAAACTCAAACCACTAGCATAACTATTGAAGAAGAACAGCATCATAATAGGAGAGAAGTATATCATGTACTTCATCATCTTACTCATATCAGGCATCCCCTCTTGGGCAGGTGCTTGCATGTTTGCTTGTTGACTTTGATTCATTTTCATGTAAAAAAATATAGCTGTAGAGGCTAAAATTGTAAATAAACTTACATGAGAACCGTACCATGGAATTTCAAAAGGTAGTGTAAAAACACTATCATATGAAGATAAATCATTTGCCCATAGAAATCCTTTCTGTCTAAGAGATAAATTAGTTGGAAAGAATTTAAATAATGCAAAGAATACAGGCATTTGCAATAGAGCAGGAATACATCCAGACAACATACTTACACCAGCTTTTCGTTGAACTGCCATGGTTTCTTGTTGGCGTTTCATCGCATTTTCTTTTCCAGGATATTTTTCATTTAATGCATTTAATTCTGGTCGAATTACTTTCATTTTTGCACTTGATACATAGGATTTGTATACAAGCGGAGACATAATAATTCTTACTACAATGGTCATTAAAATTATGATCAAACCATAATTACCCATAAAACCTTCAAGCATTCCAAAAATGGGTATAAATATCCATCGATTAATTGTTCCAAAAATACCCCATCCAAGATCAGCAGTTTCATTTAAATCAGTTCCTTCGTATTTTGATAATTTTTTATAATCTGACGGCCCATAATACCATTTCATATTATAGTTTAACTCTCCGTTAGCCAGTTCTAGTGGTGTTTTTAAGCTATACTTTTTCGTGAATATAGTGTCTGTTGCTTCATCTTGCACCAAATCTACAGAGGATATAGCGGCATTATTAAAAGCCTTATCAGATAATAGTATAGAGGAGAAAAAATGTTGCTTGTAAGAAACCCAGTCTATATTGTTTACAACTTCATTATCCTCCAGTCCTAAGTATTCTACCTCATTATCAGACTTGTAGTAAAAATAAGAGTACATCGTGTTTTCTGTTCTTAAACTTTTTTCATGACGGTACCCTTTAAGAGACCAATCTAAATTAATAGTATTGGAGGAATTGATTACAGAACTTAATCCTTGAGATCTTACAGCAAAATTTACCATATAATCATCAGTCATTTCATAACGGTATTCTAGAAACTGATTTTCTGAGACTTTCAATTTCAAGGAGAGTACTTGACTAGAACCATTATTTGTTAACGATGGTTCAAAAAATAAATCCTTAGTGTTTAAAATTCTATTATCTGTAGTTCCAAAATTAATATTGAAGCTAGAGTTATTGTCTTTAATCATATATAAAGGCAAAGATTTGTAGGTTTTGTAACCTTTAACAATCGCTTCTATTATTTGTCCTCCCTTGTTATTAATTTTAAGAAGTAATACCTCATTTTCTAATGTGGTAGTTCCTTCTGAGCTATTAACAGAACTATAGGCAAAGGCACCCAATTGATTCTGAATTTCAACTTGTTTAAGAGAATCATTTACAACAGATGGTAAACTGGATATATTATTTTGAAAAGCTACAGAGTCAGACTTGATTTTTTGTTCAGATGTAGTTTCCGTGTTTTGATTCATCTCTGGTTGTGTAGAACTCATCCACCAAATTAGAATCCCACCGATAAGAATCATTCCAATAAAGGAATTTACATCAAATTTTTTTTCTTCCATATTTTTAAAATGTCAAATTGTCATTTTTGCTTTCAATGTGTTTTTAAAAGCGATGACAAATGTAGTAAAATGCCTCCTTATAAGAGGAATATCAATATTTTAATTAATTATATAATATAGTGCAAAACACATTCCACTATTTAGAATGTAATAATGCAGCTTTTACAAAATCAACAAATAAAGGATGAGGATTTAGGACAGTACTCTTATATTCTGGATGGTATTGGACTCCTACAAACCAAGGATGGTCAGAAATTTCAATAATTTCGACCAATTTAGTTTTTGGATTTACTCCCGTTGTTTTCATACCCTTAACGCTCAATTGATCTAAATACTCATTATTAAATTCATAACGATGCCTGTGTCGTTCACTAATTAATGTTTTGTTGTAGGCTTTGAATACATTAGAATCTTTAGAGATTTCACAATCCCATGCTCCTAAACGCATGGTACCTCCTTTTTTTGTCACATCTTTTTGGTCCTCCATTAAGTTAATTACTGGATGAGCACAGTTTTCATCCATTTCTGTAGAACTGGCGTCTTGATACCCTAAGATATTTCTGGAAAACTCTACGACAGCCATTTGCATTCCCAAACAAATTCCAAAAAAAGGAATATTGTTTTCTCTTGCATATTGTACTGCTTTAATTTTTCCTTCAATTCCTCGATCACCAAATCCAGGAGCTACTATAATTCCGTTTAATCCTTCAAGTTGTTTGCTAATATTTTCCGATGATAGATCTTCTGAATGAATCCAACGAATATTAACTTTAGTTTCATTAGTAGCGCTAGCATGAATTAGTGCCTCTGAAATTGATTTATAAGAATCTTGAAGTTCTACGTATTTACCAATTAATCCAATTTCTACAATTGATTTAGGGTTTTTGTATTTATCTAAGAAATCATTCCAAGCAGTTAGTTGAGGTTGTTTTTCAGAACAAAGTTGAAGTTTATCTAAGACAACAGTATCTAATCCCTCTTGAAACATTAAGTTAGGAACATCGTATATAGTTGATGCGTCTATAGATTGAATCACATCTTCTGTTTTTACATTACAAAATAATGCGAGCTTCTTTTTAATATCTTCAGAAATTTCATGTTCAGTTCTACAAACCAATACATCAGGATTTATTCCACTTTGCATTAAAGTTTTGACAGAATGCTGAGTAGGTTTAGTCTTAAGTTCTCCAGCTGCTGCTAAGTAGGGTATTAATGTTAAATGAATAACAATTGCATTTTCTTTACCGAGTTCCCATAATAATTGACGAACAGATTCTACATATGGCAATGATTCTATATCTCCTACTGTTCCTCCAATTTCTGTAATTACAATATCATAATCACCGGTATTACCTAAAATTTTTATACGGTGTTTAATTTCATCAGTGATGTGAGGTATTACTTGTACGGTTTTTCCCAAAAACTCTCCTTTCCTCTCCTTTTCTATAACAGATTGATAGATTCTTCCTGTAGTTACATTATTAGCTTGTGAAGTAGGAATATTTAAAAAACGTTCATAATGGCCTAAGTCTAAATCAGTTTCAGCTCCATCATCAGTGACGTAACATTCACCGTGTTCGTATGGGTTTAATGTCCCTGGATCAATATTTATATATGGATCTAATTTTTGAATGGTCACAGAAAATCCTCGAACTTGTAATAATTTTGCTAAAGATGCAGCGATGATTCCTTTTCCAAGCGAAGATGTTACGCCTCCTGTTACGAAAACGTATTTGGTATTGCTCATGTTTTTCTTAGGTTTGAGCAAAAGTA
>CAJXSU010000079.1 GCA_913061465.1 uncultured Flavobacterium sp. | reverse complement strand
CCACACTCCCGAAAGAACTGGATTTTGAATCCAGCGCGTCTACCAATTCCGCCACTCGAGCATTTATAGTTTGCAAATCTAAAAAATATTTTATGAATGTGAGATTTAATCTTAAAAACTCGTCAAATAATTTTACTTTTGTTTTACGTATTAAAAACTAACCTAATTAAACCAAACTAAATGTCTAAAAAACAACTATCTCCAAAGCTTTTTGCTTGTTCTCAAAGCATGATATTGGCCGAGAAAATAGCAAAAGAATATGGGGTCCCTCTTGGAAAAGTAAAAACAACAAAATTTAGTGATGGAGAATTTCAGCCTGCCTTTCTAGAATCTGTAAGAGGTAGAAGAGTTTTTATTATAGGCTCTACATTTCCTACTGCAGATAATTTAATGGAGATGTTATTAATGTTAGATGCAGCTAAAAGAGCTTCTGCAAGACACATTACTGCTGTAATGCCTTATTTTGGGTGGGCTCGTCAAGACAGAAAAGATCAACCTAGAGTTGCTATCGGAGCTAAGTTAGTTGCAAACTTGTTACAAGCAGCTGGAGCTACAAGAATTATGACTATGGACCTACATGCAGATCAGATTCAAGGCTTTTTTGAAAAACCAGTAGACCATCTATATGCTTCTACAATTTTCATGTCATATATCAATAATTTAAAATTAGACAATTTAACAATAGCCTCACCAGATATGGGAGGGTCTAAAAGAGCTTATGCTTATTCTAAATATTTGATGTCTGATGTAGTTATTTGTTACAAGCAAAGAAAAAAGGCAAATGTTATTGGACATATGGAGCTTATTGGAGACGTTAAAGGCAAGAATGTGATTTTAGTAGACGATATGATAGATACCGGAGGAACCCTTGCAAGAGCGGCTAATTTAATGATGGATAGAGGGGCTTTAAGTGTAAGGGCAATATGTACTCATCCGATACTCTCAGGAGATGCATATGATAAGATTCAAAACTCTAAATTAACCGAGTTAATTGTATCTGACACCATTCCATTAAAGAAGGAGATTTCTAAAATAAAAGTTGTAACTTGCGCGCCCTTATTCGCTGATGTTATGACAAAAGTTCAAGACAATACATCGATAAGTGACCAATTTTTAATGTAACTAAATTTTAAGTAAAAAAGTAATGAAATCAATTACAATCAAAGGATCAAAAAGAGAAAGCGTGGGTAAAGTAGCAACTAAAGCCCTACGTAATGCTGGTATGGTTCCCTGTGTTATATACGGAGGAGATAAGCCAGTTCATTTTTCTGCGGAAGAAAAATTATTCAAAAAACTGGTATATACTCCAAATGTATATACAGCAACGATTGAATTAGGTGGTGATAAAATTTTAACCATCCTACAAGACATACAGTTTCACCCAGTAACAGATAGAATCTTACACATAGACTTTTATCAGTTATTTGATGATAAGGAAGTAGCGATGAATATTCCAGTAAAATTAACAGGAGTATCTCCAGGAGTTTTAAATGGAGGTTCTTTACGTTTTACCAATCGAAAATTAAAAATTAAAGCAATACCATCTAAGTTGCCAGATTATGTAACTGCTGATATATCAGAATTAAAGATTGGAAGTAAATTATTTGTTACACAAATTTTTAATGACGATTATACATTTATGCACCCAGACAATACTGTAGTTGTTCAAGTAAGAACATCTCGTAACGCAGTAGAGGATGAAGTAGCTGAAGATGCTGAAGCAGTAACTGAAGAATCAACAGAAGCTGTAGCTGAATAAATAGTAGTAATTCATCAATAGATGATTTACATGTGTAGAAAATTATATAAAGCGTTACATTCTGTAGCGCTTTTTTATTTTCTTATTTTTACGTAATGAATATTTTTAAATTCTTTTCTAAGAAACAAATAGAGAGTAAACAAGAGGTGATGAAAAAATTTTTAATTGTTGGTCTTGGGAATATTGGAGATACTTATGAAAATACTCGTCATAATATAGGTTTTCAAGTTTTAGATGCACTTGCAAAAGAACAAGAGGTTAGTTTTGAAACAGAAAAATTAGGGGATATAACTCGTTTTCGGTATAAAGGAAGAGTTTTTATTTTATTAAAGCCAAGTACTTATATGAACTTAAGCGGAAAGTCTGTGAAGTACTGGATGAATCAGGAGAAAATTTCTTTAGAAAATCTATGTATTGTAACAGACGATGTACATATAGATTTTGGATCGATAAGAATTAAAATAAAAGGAAGCGCAGGAGGTCACAATGGTTTAAAAGATATTCAAGAAAAATTAAATACCCAGCAATACAATAGATTCCGTTTTGGAGTTGGTGGAAATTATGCTAGAGGGCGTCAGGCAGATTTCGTTCTTGGTTATTGGACTAAAGAAGAAGAAAGCCAACTTATAGAAAGAATTCCTATCGCTATAAAAGCTATTTTATCTTTTGGTACAGCAGGAATTAACAATACAATGAATAGCTATAATGGAAAATGATATAGCTAAGCTATTATTTTCTTTCTAAGCTTAAGTTAACATTAGCCTTTACCGTTAAATCCCCAAGAGTTTCCTCAACTTGTTGATTGAGCGTAAATGTAGTTTCATTAAAAACAATAACGTTAAAAGTACCTTCCAATAAACTCATATCCTGGCTTGAAAAAGTTATGGTATTCTGCAATGTATTTAATATATAAGATCCAGAAGATGGGTCAAAAGTTATAATTTCAGTTTCTGTTATTGGAGCCGTACCAATAGGGGTTATAGTACTTACCACTCTATATTGCCCACCTGCAGAAAACGTTCCATCAGCATTAATAATAACATCAACCTGAAACGTATCACCAACAAGACTAGCATTAGCTACGGTAACGGGAACATCAGCAACTACAGTGCTAGTTTCTAGATCTGAATCTAACACAGTAATATCATAGTTTCCAGCTAAACTTTCATTTGATAAAATAAGTTCTGGCTCGGTAGAGTTGTCTGCACAACTCAGTATTGTTGAAGTAATAACTGCAAACAGTATAAGTTTTAGCGTTTTCATAAGGAAATGTTTATCAAATATACTAGTAAAATCAAGATTTTTTACTAAAATTAGAATTAATTTTCACTTGCATACCATTCTGCAAAAGAGTTCTCTGTTTCTTGTAATTTTATTGAAAATAGAGAAATATTTTCTGGAAGCCTTTTACTGATTTTTTCTGCAAAGTCAATCACCATCATTTCTGTTGTAGGTTGATAGTCTACCAATATCACATCATGGTCTCTTTCACTCAACAGTGTTGCTAATTCTAAATGAGGGGTGTTTTTATTAAAAACAGTAGCATGATCAAATTTATCTACAATTTCCTCTTTTACAATTTTTTTTAAATCTGTAAAGTCAATCACCATTCCATATTTAACATGAGTGGTATCAGTTATTGGAGTTCCTTGAACGGTTACAAAGAGTTTATAGCTGTGACCATGTATATTTTTACATTTTCCATCATAGCCATAAAGGGCGTGACCTGTTTCAAAATCAAACTTTTTGGTAATTCTAATCATACTCATGTAAATATTTTTTTCAAAATTACTTCTTTTCAACCAAGGGTAAAAACTTTCTTCTAAATTTCAATAATAAAGGTATTCCTCTAGCCAATATCCAAAGTGAAAAAGTAAACCAAACTCCTTCTAATTTATAATTATAAGTATCAAAAACCAGTAATGACGGAATAAATATTAAAAGAGTGGAAAGCAGTAAAAGATTTCTCAAGAATGCTGTAAACCCCATTCCTTTAAACATTCCGTCAAAAATAAAGGTAATGGCACAAAGTGGCTGCATAATTAATATGATCCAAAAAACATCATAAAAACGTTGAAGAACTGCAGCATCTTTTATGAAAACTTCCCCTATGAAGTCATAAAAAAGAAAACCAATTCCTGCAAGAAAAACACCTGAAGATAGCCCGTAGATAATTAATTTTCTCCCTAAGCTCAACAATGTGTCGTATTCTTTTGCGCCTAATAAACGTCCTGACAAAATATTTCCCGCACTAGAATATCCATCAATAAAAAAAGCTCCAAACAACCACAATTGAATTCCAATTCCATACGCTGCTAATGTATTTGTCCCATAGCTAGTGGCTTTATAAACAGCAAAAATTAACGCAGCATTTAATGCAATTGTTCTTAAAAACAAATCAAAAACCATTTTTATAAGTCTCGGAATTTCTTTGTTAAATGGTAATACAAACTTTAAACTTATGGTTGTTTTTTTAAGAAGTAAATACCCTGCAACAACAGCCATTACTAATTGAGAGATAACACTTGCATAAGCAGCGCCTTTAATATTCATAGCAGGAATCCAACCCTCTATTCCGTATACTAGAATCCAATCAAAAACAACATTTAAAAGCGCCCCTGAAATAGCAATAAGCATCGGATAAAGTGTATTTTGTAATCCTCTAAAGGTTCCAAAAATTGTAAAAACAAACAGTGTGAAAGGGAGTCCAATGATTCGTATTTTGTAGTATTCTACTGCATAAGCTAATATGCGTTGCTTTGCACCATATATTTCAAAAATATATTCAGCAAAAGGGTAGGTAAGTGAAATAACAATCACACTTAGGCTTACAATAATTAAGATGGCTTGAGCAGGTAATGTTTTCACTTCTTCTAGTTTATTTGAACCTAAATAGGTAGAAATGATAGAAGAAACAGCACTTCTTGTTTGGGCAAATACCCAAATCAACATAGATAAAAAAGAGCCTACAATGGCAACGGCACCAAGACTTTCTTTTGCATTAAAATCTATATTACCAATAATAGCTGTATCTGTTATAGAGATAAGTGGTTCTGCGACGCCAGCTATTAAGGCAGGAATTGCAAGTTCATGTATTCGTTTAAAACTAATGTCTGTTTTCAAAAGATAAAAATAGTCAAAGACAAAGTTACAATTTGACATTGGAAGAAATTTAAATCCTCTAAAAAAATGTACCTTTGTTTAGAATACAAAATCTACGTCGCTAACTTTATTTCTAAGAATGATCAAACACATTTTAGTCCCTATAGGTTCCAAAGAAAATGCTTCCAATACATTACAATATGCGATAGATTTTGCCAAAGAGATAGGTGCTAAAGTTTTTGTTTTTAGGGCTTATAAAGTACTTTCTAAAGCAGGAACTTTTATTAATATTAATGATATCTTAGAAAGAGAAACTAACTTATACATACAGACAATTATTAGCGCTGTGGAAACCAAGGGAGTTGATGTTAAAATGATTTCAGCAAAAGGTGGGACATTAGAAAGTATTAATGCTGTTCATGAAGAATTAGGAATTGATTTAATTGTAGTAGGGCCAAGGAGTAATTCAATAAAAGAAGAGGTATTTTTAGGAAGTACATCAGGAAGTATTGTAAAACAAACTGAAATTCCAGTGTTAATCGTTCCTGAAGAGTATAAATTTAGTCCATTTAAAGTAGCCTTAACAGCTTTTAAATCAGGAATATTAGAACACCAAAAGGTATTAACTCCGTTGCAAGAAATTAAAAGACTCTTTAATACTAAAATAAATTTATTGTTGGTAAAAACCCCTGATTATAAGGAAGAGGATTTAATAGTAGACGCCTCATTAAAAGGACTTCAAAATACATTTTCTAGCTCAGAAAATGTTACTACTTTTCAAGGAGTTTTAGAACATTTTCAATCAAATAATCCAGATTTATTATGTGTATTTAGAAGAAAAAGAGGTTTTTTTCAAAAACTTTGGGAGAAAAATACGGTATTAAAATCTGAATTCCATTGTTCCATTCCATTGTTAATTCTTAGTGGGAGACAATAATTGGGGCATTAGCTCAGTTGGCTAGAGCGCTACGCTGGCAGTGTAGAGGTCATCGGTTCGAATCCGATATGCTCCACTATAAAAATCTCAAATTCATAAAGTTAACTCTTATTTTACCACGAATTTTATATGTACTAAATATGTACTAGATTTAGATTATTGATTAATTAATTTTGTTTTACCCCTAAGTTAATTTGCTACAATCTAAAAAAATTGATTTATGAGGGTTATTACTTTTTTTTCGTGTTTTCTTTTATTTATTAATAGTTCTTTTTCTCAAAATAACTTTGATGTCAATATCGAAGGGCTAGCAGTTGGTGATTCTATAAGGGTTATTATACAAAAAGGTGTTGAATCTCAATTTCAAGAATGGGCTTTAAATATTGACGACAACCCAGTTTCTGTTAGCTTTGATTTAAGTGAAGGACAATGGGCATTATTCCTAGATGGAACAGGATATTATTATCCCTCATCTCAATTAATTGATGTTCCAGATGATGTAAGTGCCACTTATACCTTAACCCCAGCAACAGGTGAAGATTATAGTTATACTTGGCAAGATGATGACAGTTATGTTGGTCATGCTACACAGGTTTATATCAATGAACCAACAGAGATTGTTGTTTTAAATGATACAGTGCCTGTTCCAGACGATTATTCATCTATAAAATTAAGAAACGAATACGGGGTTGTATTATCTGACGAAGAGGAACCTTGGTCTACTGACGATAGCTACAGATTATATAAAATGTTTGAATCACTTCCTTTTAATCCATTTGGAGAAGGAAGTGAAGTTAATTTTGAAACAGGAGAAAACGTAACAGGAATCTTTACCCTATCAAACGATATTTTAGATCGTGATTTAGAATTATCTACTGTAGACAATATTAAGATTGCTAGAGTTGGAAAAGATGCTTTTACTTATGCTACTCCTCAAATTGTAACTGTAGATGGAATAAAAGGAAAGTTTTATTCAAAAAGACTTTATAAGGCAATTGTTAATTTTATTACTGATTTTGCTTCAAATGATGAAATGGTCAATTGGATTGCACAAGAGAGTTTTGGTGTTAGATTTATGTTACCGAACCAAGAGACAGAAGATTTAATGGGAGAGGATTCCTCTAATTTTCAAGAATTTTTTGATGAAGAAAAAATGGAAATATTAGCAATGTTTGAAGAGCTTCCGGATGGTTTTCATAAACAGCAAGGTCTCCAATATTTAGTTAGAAGGATTAATGGTCAAGATAACCCAACATATCCAGCAGCAGCAGCCATTGCATGGACTGGTTTTAACACAATAGAGTGGATGAGCAAGGCATTTACAGGAGAAATAAATGACGTAAGAAGATTAATATTGCATGAGAAAGCTCACTTTTTATGGGCATATGCTTTTGATCAAGAATTAAAAGATG
>CAJXSU010000078.1 GCA_913061465.1 uncultured Flavobacterium sp. | reverse complement strand
GAGCAAAAGGCTATGACTGGACAGATGTTGTTCCTGGAAATACTAAAGAAACCTTATGGAATAGTTATTATGATATAAAAGATTTACCACAAGTTGTAAAGCCAGCATCTGGTTTTGTGTACAATGCCAATCATAGTCCATTTAAATCATCAAGTGAGGCAGACAATCCAAATGCTGAAAATTTTGCCAAAGAAATAAATTTTGAAACCTATGATAACAATCGTTCTACTAGGTTATTACAGTTGTTAGAAGAACAAGAGCTTATAGATTATAATCGTTTTAAACGCATAAAGTATGATCATCAATTACCAACACCTTTACAATATAACTACATGGATTTAAACCCATTGTTTGACATGAAGGTAGCCGATTATCCGGAAGTAAGCACCTTATTGACAGACATTCAAAAATGGGATAGAATTACCAATCCAACATCTTATGGAGCTGGTGCATACGCTTCTTTGTATTATCAGCTAACTCCTTTTTATTATCAACTTGGAAAAGATCGAGTTTTTACAAAAGAGGCTTTATATGAAGCTTTAAAAATTACAAAAGCGCATTTAAAAACCTATTTTAATTCAGAACGAATTCAACTTGGTGAATTTCAAAAATTAGTAAGAGGAAATAAAGAACTTCCTATTTACGGACTTCCAGATGTAGTAACTGCTATGAGAGGACAACCATACAAAGACGGAAAAATTAAAATTACTCATGGAGAATCTTACATTGGTTTAGTTAGGTTTACCCCAAATAAAACCTATTTTGAGTCTGTAATTTCTTTTGGAAATAGTCGAAGACCAGATAGTCCTCATTACACAGATCAAATGGAATTGTATTCAAATTTTGAAACAAAAACAATGTCATTTGATCGATTAGATGTTATGAAAACTGCAAAAAGAGTATATGCTCCAAAGTAGGCGTTTTGTATAATTAGTTTAGTTGAAAATTGTATAATCGACCTTTTTTGCTTTAAACTATAAAAATCAGATATTTTTTAAACTTTACTAAGATATTGAAATCTCAATACATTAAAAAGTAAATTATACGGTTTAACATACTTACAAAGCATGATACACCATCAAAAATTATTTTTTTATCTTTAAAAATTATGAAAAAATATATTTTATCCCTAGACCAGGGAACTACCAGTTCACGAGCCATAGTTTTTGATAAACAAGGAAGCATTATTTCCGTCGCTCAGAAAGAATTTACACAATATTTTCCAAAGCCAGGATGGGTAGAGCACGATCCAAATGAAATTTGGTCTACTCAAGTTGGTATTGCAGCTGAGGCCATTACTAAAGAAGGATTAACTTCTCAGAACATTGCAGCTATTGGTATTACCAATCAGCGTGAAACCATTGTAGTTTGGGATAGAAAAACAGGGAAACCTGTTTATAATGCTATCGTATGGCAAGACAAAAGAACCTCTGACTTTTGTGATGAACTCAAAGCAATGGGGAAGAGTGAGATGATTAGAGAAAAAACGGGTTTGGTTATCGATGCTTATTTTTCAGCTACAAAAGTAACTTGGATATTAGATCATGTAGAAGGTGTAAGAGAACGCGCAGAGGCTGGAGATTTAATTTTAGGAACTATAGATACCTGGTTAATCTGGAATTTTACAAAAGGAGAGCAACATGTAACCGATGTTACCAATGCCTCTAGAACGATGCTATTTAATATTCACACCATGGATTGGGATGAAGAATTATTAGCATTATTTAGGATTCCAAAAAGTATGTTACCTCAAGTAAAACAATCAAGTGAGGTGTATGCCTCTACAAAGCGATCATTTTTTGGAGAAAAAATACCTATTTCGGGAATTGCAGGAGATCAGCAAGCCGCTCTTTTTGGTCAGATGTGTACCAAAAAAGGCATGGTAAAAAACACCTATGGAACAGGATGTTTTATGCTTATGAATATTGGTGAAAAACCAATTATCTCTAAAAATAATTTATTAACCACAGTTGCTTGGAAAATTAATGGCAAAACACACTATGCATTAGAAGGGAGTATCTTTATTGCAGGAGCTGTAGTTCAGTGGTTGCGAGATGGCTTAAAAATTATAAGAACCTCTCAAGAAGTGGAAGCACTGGCCAGTTCTGTTTCAAGTTCTGAAGGTGTTTATTTTGTTCCTGCCTTTGCAGGTTTGGGTGCACCCCATTGGAATCAGCAAGCACAAGGCACTCTGTTTGGCTTAACCAGAGGAAGTACAGATGCTCATATTGCTAGAGCAGCTATAGAATCTATAGCTTTTCAAACCATGGATGTATTAAAAGCGATGGAAGCAGATGCTGGAATCGCCGTTAAAGAATTACGAGTAGATGGAGGTGCTACCATAAACAACATGCTTATGCAATTTCAATCCGATGTTTTAAATACGACAACTGTTCGTCCAAAAGTTGTAGAAACCACAGCTATGGGAGCCGCTTTTTTAGCTGGGTTGGCTGTAGGATATTGGGAAAGCCCAGAAGAAATTCAAGACATTTGGCAGATAGACACCACGTTTACACCAAGTCACTCAAGAGCACCCATAGACAAACAAATTAAAGGTTGGTACAAAGCCATAGAAGCATTAGAGTACTGGACAAAAATTAATAAGTAAAAACAAAAAACCATGACACCATTTATTGCAGAAATTATTGGAACCACCTTGCTCATTATTTTAGGAGGTGGTGTAGTAGCTAATGTAGAATTAAATAAAACCATAGGAAATAATAGCGGGTGGATTGTAGTAACCACAGGATGGGCATTGGCTGTATATGTTGGTGTTGTCGTTACGGCACCCTTTAGTGGCGCACATCTAAATCCAGCAGTAACTATAGGTTTAGCCCTCGCTGGAGAATTTGAATGGGCATTAGCACCCTCTTATATAGTGGCCCAAATGTTAGGAGCTATGCTAGGTGCCACTATAGTTTGGTTGGTGTATAAAAATCATTTTGACGCCACCAAAGACGGAGACACCAAGAAAGCCGTTTTTTGTACAGCCCCAGCAATACGAAATCCATTTTTTAATATCGTAGGAGAAATTGTGGGTACTTTTGTATTGGTGTTTACCATTCTAAACTTTACAGATGCAGCACTAGCAGATTCAAATGAAATTGTTGGTTTAGGTTCATTAGGTGCCCTTCCAGTAGCTTTTTTAGTGTGGGCTATTGGTTTGTCTTTAGGAGGTACAACAGGCTATGCAATAAATCCGGCAAGAGATTTAGGCCCAAGGCTAATGCATGCAATATTACCCATAAAAGAAAAAGCATCTAATGACTGGGGGTATTCATGGATACCAGTAATGGGGCCAATTATTGGAGCATCACTAGCTGCTTTACTCGCCATACTTTTGGCTTAAAAACAATAGTTTTTATCCCAGAATTCTACCTACTTTTGCTTTTTTTAAAACCACAAAAATTATGCAACACATTGCCTCACCCTTTACATTACCCAATGGTTCAATTTTAAAAAATAGAATTGCCAAATCTGCTATGAGTGAGAATTTTGGAACCAAGTATCATGCCCCAAGTAAAGGCCTAATTCATGCCTATAAAGTTTGGGCAAAAGGGAATCCGGGATTGCTAATTACGGGAAATGTTATGGTAGATACCAAAGCACTAGGAGAAGCAAGAAATGTAGTCATAGAAGATTATAAGCATTTCGAAGAATTAAAGGCATGGGCAAAATCTGTTGAAGGTACAGGAGTTCATATTTGGCCACAGATAAATCATCCGGGGCGTCAAGCATTTGCTGCAATTAATAGAGTAGTGGTAGCCCCTTCTGCCATTCCTCTAAAAATGGGTGGTGCTTCAAAAATGTTTACCCTACCCAAGGCTTTAACAGAAGAAGAAATTTGGGATATTATTAAACGTTTTGGTACTACAGCAAGAATATGTAAAGAAGCAGGCTTTACAGGCTGTCAAATTCATGGAGCTCATGGGTATTTGGTCAGTCAGTTTTTATCCCCTAATAGTAATGTTAGAACAGATCAATGGGGAGGTACATTAGAAAATAGAGCACGCTTTGTGCTTGAGATTTATAGAGAAATTCGTCGTCAGGTGGGTGCAGATTATCCAGTAGGTATTAAAATTAATTCTGCAGATTTTCAACGAGGAGGTTTTACAGAAGAAGAATCTATGAAAGTTATTCAGTTGTTAGGAAATGAAGGAATGGATTTGATAGAGATCTCTGGAGGTACCTATGAAAGACCTGCCATGATCAAAGGAAATCGTAAAAAAAGCACCGAAGAACGAGAAGTCTATTTTTTGGAATATATAGAAAAAGCTAGAAAATTAACCAAAACCCCTTTGTTACTTACAGGAGGTTTTAGATCTGTATCCGTTATGGAGGGTGCTTTGGCTAGCGGAAAGTTAGATGTTGTTGGTTTGGCAAGACCTTTTTGTTTGTATCCAGCACTAGCCAATCAAATTTTTGACGGTTCAGTAGAGAAATTTGAAGCTCCCATACCAAGAATTGGCATAAAATTTTTAGACAAGCTTGGTGGTGTAGAATTGCCATGGTACGAACTCCAAATTCAAAGAATAGGTAAGGGTAAGCAACCCAAGAAAAGCCTTCCAGGAATATTAGCTTTTTGGTTCAGTTTAAAAAGCTTGTTTTTTAAATCCTTTTGGAAGAACTAAGCTAAACAAAATAAATTATTTAGAATATTTCTAAATAATTTTTTTTTCTGAAGATTCGTATGTAATTTTGCCATCAAATGCAAAACAATAAAACTACTTCAGAAAGGATTCGGTTAAAGCAAGTACTTGTTTTAGCACTTTTATTTATGATGATTGGTACACTCTTAGAATTGTACTTGTTAGAACATTACGAAGATAGTTGGCAATTAATACCAGTGATATGTATAGGTGTTGCACTCATAAACTTTTGTGTCCTTTTGTATAGAAGATCTCAAGCAGCTATTCATTTATTTAAAATTGTGTTGGTGCTCACCACTTTTAGCGGAGTTTACGGAGTGGTTTTACACCTACAATCTAATTTTGAGTTTGAGCAAGACATGAAGCCAACGGCTAGTTTTTGGCAACTTATTTCAGAAAGTATTTCCGGTGCCTTACCAACCTTAGCACCCATGAGTTTGGTTGTTTTAGCATGTATCGGTTATTCATATTTAATTTTAATACAACAACAACAACAACATGAAAAAATTTAGTACACTAGTAGCTTTTACGCTAACTTTAAGTTTATTTCTAGTATCCTGCAATAAAACTGCAGAGCAGAAACAAAACACCCCTAACATTGAAGAAATTAAAGAACCAAAAAAACCTGCACCCGTTGTGGTTTTAAATGCCAATCTGGCAACGGAATCAGATTTGGTTGCTTTGGGTTTTTCAACAGAGGTGGTAAATAAGCTTTTGGCTGCGAGACCTTTTTTAAGCATGTCAGATTTTAATGCAATTATTGAAGGAGAAAATACAGCAGCACTTTTTAAAAAGATTTTTGTTCCCTTAAATCTAAATACTACTGAAGAGAAAGCTTTTAAAATGATTCCAGGGGTAGGAGATAAAATGGCTCACGAGTTTGAGGAGTATAGACCTTATACTAGTATTTTACAATTTAAACGTGAAATAGGAAAATATGTAGACCAAAAAGAAGTAGCTCGTTATTTAGACTATGTTTTTGTACCTGTAGAATTAAACACATCAACAGAAGACAACATTAAAGCCTTACCTGGCATAGGTAATAAAATGACTCATGAGTTTTTAGAATACAGACCTTATAAAAACTTAGCTCAATTTAGAAAAGAAATTGGGAAGTATGTAGATGAGAAAGAACTCAATAGACTAGAGCGGTTTGTATATTTAAAAGAATAATAATTTTCAAATTGTATTTCCATTTTTGAATTATTTTATAAAAAAGGCTTCATATGAAGCCTTTTTTTTGTGAATTTTTTTTCTTCATTTTATTTCAATAGAAAAAAATCATTATATTTGCGTGAAATATTATAGCATCCCCTTAACCTATGATTACATTTTTCTATAAACACTCCCCATTCTTAGGGATTTCTGTACCAGAATCTAATTACCTTTCAATACATAAATACATCAATATCATCTTGAACAGTTATTCTTATTTAAAGAATATAATATCAAGAACGAGTAATAATTTTCAAAAATATTATCTATTAACCCATCCGCTTTAAGTAACAGGTAAGTTACAAAGTAGGATGTTTATACATACGTTCAAAAAAAATTTAAAAAAATAATTTAATTTTTAGCCCCTAAAAATGAGTCTCTTATCAACTAGTCACACTTTTTCGTTTAAACGAACAAAAAATATTTTACATACAATTTTATTAAGTATTTGTTTTGTATTTGCTAATTCTGCATTTGCAACCTCAAATCCATCCTCGAGTATTTCCCAAAATACTGAGGTTTATCTTGTAAACACAGATTGGATAGACAGTAGTTCTACATTAATATTTAACCCTGTTTCTGAGAAATATTTTCTAAGCAAAACTGAATCTTCTAACAATTCACTAGTGTTTAGTCAGCCATTTTCAAATCCAGACACCGACGGAGATGGTATTGATGACGCTATAGATCTAGACGACGATAATGATGGTATTTTAGACGATAATGAAAAAGCTTGTACATCCGTTCCAAATTCTAGCAATAGCTTTAGTGGTTTGGGTACCTATACGTTAACAGGAGATAATGGAGGTTTAACCATAGACATATTACAACTAGACAATATTTTTAATATGAATATTAATGGTACATTACTTGTACCCACCCAAGTTCAATTTGATCTAGGACATTATAACGACTCTGGTGGGCAATCATTGGTAAGATTTGTTTCTGATGGAGAGCTCATGAGTTCAGTTCATGGCATTTCTAGTGCTTCACCAAATGATGTTTCTGTGAAGTTAGTTATTGATCCTAACGGAGAAGTTTCTCTATACGGAAGTAAAACTCCAGGTGGTGCTTTAGAATTAATGTACATACAAACAGGAGATCCACAATTTAACACCATATCTCTTAATGAATCTGGCAATAATACAGTTCAAATAACACAAATGTCAAATGGGCCTACCTATATTAATGGTGGCTACTATTTCTCAGAACTTACATGTTTAGATACAGACACCGACCAAGACGGCATACCAAACAGCTTAGACCTAGACTCAGACGGAGATGGTATACCAGACAACATAGAGGCACAAACTACAGCTGGGTATACAGTACCAGGCAATACAATAGACAATACTACAGGAGTAAATACTACTTACGGATCTGGCCTTACGCCAATAGACACAGACGCAGATGGTACTCCAGATTACTTAGATAT
>CAJXSU010000077.1 GCA_913061465.1 uncultured Flavobacterium sp. | reverse complement strand
AAGGGTTGGGCTGTTCGCCCATTAAAGTGGCACGCGAGCTGGGTTCAGAACGTCGTGAGACAGTTCGGTCTCTATCTGCTGTGGGCGTTAGAAATTTGCGTGGATCTGACTCTAGTACGAGAGGACCGAGTTGGACTGACCGCTGGTGTACCAGTTGTTTCGCCAGAAGCACTGCTGGGTAGCTACGTCGGGAAGGGATAAGCGCTGAAAGCATATAAGCGCGAAACCCACCACAAGATGAGATTTCTTTAAAGGGTCGTGGGAGATTACCACGTTGATAGGATACAGGTGTAAAGGCAGTAATGTCATAGCCGAGTATTACTAATAACCCATAGACTTATGTACGCTGTCCCACCTTCGGGTGGGACGACACTCTTTTTTCTATACAAGATTCGATATAATATTATTTTTACTGGTATGTTAACTTTTAGAGTTTAAGCAACTCAAACAGCTTAGGGTGGTTATAGCATTGGGGCTCACCTCTTCCCATTCCGAACAGAGAAGTTAAGCCCAATAGCGCCGATGGTACTGCATTTTATGTGGGAGAGTAGGTCGCTGCCTTTCTTTATACTGATTATTCAGTATTTATTTTAAACCTCATTCTAACGAATGAGGTTTTTTTTTGAAGTATATTTATCAATATGAAATATTCTGATTCTTATCTTATTTCTATTCAATATTTAGGTTTTCGTTTTCATGGTTGGCAAAAACAAAAAAATGTGATGTCTTTGCATGAAATGGTTGACAAAACCTTAGGATTTGTTTTTTCACATAAAGATTTTAAGACTTTAGGCTCAAGTAGAACAGATTCTAAAGTTTCTGCAAATACCTATTTTTTTCAATTATTTACTAATGAGTTGGTAGAAGAGAAAGAATTTTTGACAAGTTTTAATTGTAATGCTCCATCAGATTTAAAAGTACTTACTTTAAAAAATATTTCAACCCCTTTTAATATTATACAATCATCAAAAGTAAAAGAATACCATTACTATTTTTCTCAAGGAGCAAAAAATCATCCTTTTTCGGCAGCTCTGCTTGTTGGTTTTCTGGATACCTTGGATATTGATTTAATGCAAAGAGGTGCAAAACTATTTGAGGGTACTCATTATTTTCATAAGTATTGTACAGAACCTTCTGAAAATACTATCTTTAAACGTGATATACTTTCATGTACTATTGAGGTAAACGACATTTTGACTGCAAATTTCTTTCCCGAAACTAGCTATGTGCTTAAAGTAAGAGGAATAGGATTTCTTAGATATCAAATACGTTTAATGATGGGAGTTTTAGTTGAACTTGGAAAACATGAAGTTTCTCTAGATTTTATTACTAACTCTTTAAGAGAGGATAATGATAGAAAGTTTTTAAGAAATATTGCTCCAGGTTCAGGGCTTCAATTGTACCATGTAGAATTTAAATAATAGATTTTAAAGAGTTACATAATTTTAACCTTCTAAAACTCTTCTAAACTAGATTTATATAAAAAAGTCCACCTAATATATAGATGGACTTTTTTTTTACTAATTATATCTTTAACCTTTAATAATACTTCTTGAAATAATTATTTTCTGAATTTCAGAGGTACCTTCATAAATTTGTGTAATCTTAGCGTCACGCATCAAACGTTCTACATGATAATCCTTTACAAATCCATTTCCTCCATGAATTTGAACCGCTTCTACTGTTTGCTCCATAGCGACCTTTGAAGCATATAATTTAGCCATTGCACTAGACATGTCATAATTATTTCCTTCATCTTTATCCCAAGCTGCTTTCATTACTAAATGACGAGCTGCAGTGATTTCTGTATACATGTCTGCTAATTTAAAAGCGATGGCTTGATGGTTGCAAATTTCTGTTCCAAAAGCTTTTCTTTCTTTAGAATATTTTAAAGCTAACTCATAAGCACCGGAGGCAATACCAAGTGCCTGAGCAGCAATGCCTATTCGACCACCAGAAAGTGTTTTCATGGCAAACTTAAAACCAAATCCATCTTCACCAATTCTATTCTCTTTTGGAACTTTTACGTCATTAAATTGCAGTGTATGAGTATCACTACCTCTAATGCCGAGCTTATCCTCTTTAGGTCCAATGTCAAACCCATCCATCCCTTTTTCTACAATAAAAACATTAATTCCTTTATGTCCTTTGTCTCGATCTGTTTGGGCTATTACCAAATATACATCAGAACGACCACCATTAGTGATCCAATTTTTTGTTCCATTTAAAATATAATGATCACCCATGTCAATAGCTGTTGTACTTTGAGAAGTTGCATCACTACCAGCCTCAGGTTCGCTTAAACAAAATGCACCTATAAATTCTCCTGTAACAAGTTTTGTTAGGTATTTTTGTTTTTGTTCTTCTGATCCATAATGTTCTAAACCATAACACACCAAAGAATTATTTACAGAAACAATTACAGAAGCAGATGCATCTACTTTAGAAAGTTCTTCCATAATTAATACGTAAGAAAGAGTATCCATTCCACTTCCTCCGTATTTTGGATCAACCATGATGCCTAAGAAACCCAAATCTCCCATTTTTTTAACCAATTCATTAGGAAATTCTTGTTTGTTATCTCTATCTATAACACCAGGAAGTAATTCTGTTTGTGCAAAATCTCGAGCTGCATCTCTGATCATTAAATGTTCTTCGGTAAGACTAAAATTCATTTTAATTTAGGGTATTGAATTCGTAAAAAGTGTCCTCAAATATACTTTTTTATTAGCATATTTTCAGTAAACATTTTATATTTTTACGGATATGAATGATGATTTTGTATATGCAATTGGATTAATGTCTGGAACATCATTGGATGGTTTAGATATTGTTCATGCCAAATTCAAAAAAAATGATTATACTTTTTTTGAGATTTTATCATCAAAAACAGTTAGTTACTCAAAAGCATGGAGAAACAGACTTCAGAATGCAATAGGTTTAGATAAAGAAGACATTTCTATTTTAGACAGTGAGTATGGTATTTTTCTTGGAAAACAAGCAAGAGAATTTATCAATCAGCAGTCTATTAAAACAATCAATTTTATCTGTTCTCATGGTCACACTATTTTTCATCAACCCGATCAGGGATATACTTTACAAGTTGGAGATGGAAAAGAAATTCTTAAAATAACAAATTGCACTGTAGTTAACGATTTTAGAACACAAGATGTTAATTTAGGTGGTCAAGGGGCTCCGTTAGTGCCTATTGGAGATAAGTTTCTTTTTTCAGAATTTGAGGCTTGTGTTAATCTGGGAGGTTTTGCAAATATTTCATACGAACATAAAAATCATCGAATTGCTTTTGACATTTGCCCTGTAAATATTGTAATGAATTATTACAGCAAAATACTTGGTTTAGAATTTGATGATAAGGGAAATTTTGCTGCCACAGGAATTACTCATAAGACGCTTCTTGAAGAATTAAATAATCTTAATTTTTATTCTACACCCCATCCAAAATCTTTAGGAGTAGAATGGGTTCAAAACCATGTATTTCCATTGGTAGAAAAACACCAATTAAGTCCTGAAGATATTTTAAGAACTTTTACAGAACATGTAGCACATCAAATTTCAGAAATTATTAAACCCTTTAAATATATACTATTTACTGGTGGTGGTGTTTACAATGATTTTTTACTTAAAAGGATTGAAGAGATCAGTAAAAAAAACATTAAGTTACCATCAGATGATATTATAAATTATAAAGAGGCACTCATATTTGCATTTCTCGGTTTTCTTAAAATACAAGGTCAGGTTAATTGTTTGTCAAGTGTTACAGGAGCTAAGAAAAATCATTCATCTGGTAAAATATTTAGTCAAAATAATCTCGATTAGCGATTTATTTTTTCTTAATTTGGTGATGTTATTATCACTTCAAATAAATTCAAAATTAAACATCTATTAATGAAGGACTTACTTAAGAAGTATGAAGATAAACAACCTGAAATAGTTTTCAATTGGAAAGATCCAGAGACTGAAGCTGAAGGTTGGACGGTAATTAATTCTCTTAGAGGTGGAGCAGCAGGTGGTGGAACTCGAATGAGAAAAGGTTTAGATATGAATGAAGTACTCTCATTAGCAAAAACTATGGAGGTTAAATTTACGGTATCTGGGCCATCCATTGGAGGTGCAAAATCTGGAATTAATTTTGACCCTAATGACCCAAGAAAGCGAGGTGTTTTAGAACGTTGGTATAAGGCAGTAACTCCTTTGTTAAAACATTATTATGGTACGGGTGGAGATTTAAATGTAGATGCAGATAAAGATGTAATTCCAATAACAGAAGACTGTGGGGTGTGGCATCCTCAAGAAGGTATTTTTAATGGTCATTTTAAGCCTACTGTAGCCGATAAAATTAATAGAATAGGTCAATTAAGATTAGGGGTTATAAAAATTTTAGAAAATAAAAAATTTTCACCAGATATATCAAGGAAATATACCGTTGCTGACATGTTAACGGGTTATGGTGTAGCTGAAGCAGTGAAACATTATTATTCAATTTATGGGGGGTCTATTGTTGGAAAAAAAGCAGTAGTTCAAGGATTTGGAAATGTAGGCTCAGCAGCAGCTTTTTATTTAACTCAATTAGGAGCTAAAGTTGTTGGAATTATTGATAGAGATGGCGGTTTGATTAATGAAGATGGTTTTTCTATGAATGAAATGACTCACTTATTCCTTACAAAAGACGGTAATAAGTTGATTGCTGAAAATATGATTCCTTTTCATGAAATTAATCAAAGTATTTGGTCAGTACCTGCAGAAGTATTTATTCCTGCAGCTGCATCAAGATTGGTTTCTAGAGATCAAATTACTCAAATGATTTCATCTGGGTTGGAAGTAATTTCTCCAGGTGCAAATGTGCCATTTGCAGATAAAGAAATATTCTTTGGGCCTATTATGGAATTTACAGATTCGCAAGTAAGTTTATTGCCTGATTTTATTTCTAATTGTGGAATAGCGAGAGTTTTTGCCTACTTGATGGAGTCTAGGGTTAAATTACCTATGCAAGATGAAGCAATATTTAAAGATACATCTGAAACCATTCGAAAAGCATTATTAAACACTTTTGAAAAAAACAGCAGTAAAAAAGAAATTTGCAAGACTGCATTTGAAATAGCCTTAAAACAACTAATTTAATTTAAAAAATAGCATGGAGTTATTAGTAATCATAGTATTTGTAATAGGATATTTAGGAATTACATTAGAGCATAATATAAAGTTAGATAAATTAATACCAGCACTAGCTATGATGGCTATTTGTTGGGCAATTGTAGCCCTAGGTATTGATTCTTTTACAAATTGGTTTGATTCTGCTAATCATACTTTAATTGATGTTTTTTCTGAATTATCTCACAAAGAGAAGATGCATCTTGCAGAGGAAACATTATTACACCATTTAGGGAAAACTGCTGAAATACTAGTGTTTCTTTTGGGAGCAATGACCATTGTTGAAATTATTGATTATTTCAATGGATTCTCTACAATTAAAGGCTATGTAAAGACCACTAGCAAGAAAAAAATATTATGGATTTTTTCCATTTTAGCATTTATTTTATCTGCTATTATTGACAATCTAACAGCTACAATAGTTTTAATATCTATACTGCAAAAAATTATAAAGAAAAGGGATGAAAGAATATGGTTTGTTGGATTGATTATTATAGCAGCAAATTCTGGTGGGGCTTTTTCTCCAATAGGAGATGTAACAACTACTATGTTATGGATTGGAAATAAGGTAAGTACTGGAAAATTATTTCTGTATTTATTTATTCCTTCACTGTTATGTATGGTAATACCTTCTTTTATTGCTTCATTTTTGAAACCTTTTCAAGGATCTATTGATGGTCAAGATGATTTTGATGGTATATCAGAACAAAAAGAAAAACATAGTGCTACAATGTTGTATTTAGGTTTAGGTGCTATAGTTTTTGTACCAATTTTTAAAACAGTCACTCACTTACCACCCTACGTCGGTATGATGCTATCACTAGCTGTTGTAGCTACTTTTGCTGAAATTTTTGGAAGAAAAAAATTTTCACTTATTGATTTTAAAACTCCAAAAGAAGCATTAGAGCATTCTTATCATAGCCCTGTTCACAGTTCTTTATCAAAAATAGAAATGCCGAGTATTTTATTTTTCTTAGGGATATTAATGGCAGTAGCAGCTCTTGAATCTCTTGGGATTCTTTTCAATTTTGCAAATAGTTTAAAAGAAAGTATTCCTTTAATAGGTACTGAATTATTAGGGACTAAGGTTTCTGATTTAGTTGTAATCTTATTAGGAATAGGTTCTGCTGTTATAGATAATGTTCCTTTAGTTGCGGCAAGTTTAGGAATGTTTTCTGAATCTTTAGATAATCCTTTATGGCATTTTATTGCGTTCTCTGCTGGTACTGGAGGGAGTATGCTAATTATAGGTTCTGCAGCAGGTGTTGTAGCTATGGGAATGGAAAAAATTGATTTCTTTTGGTATTTGAAAAAAATATCTTGGTTGGCACTCATAGGGTTTTTAGTAGGATCGGCATCATTTATAATCATGCGTTCATTTATTTAGATTTCAGACCTTGATGTTTTCCATTTATTTTAAACAATTTATATTTACCAAAGTCGTTAGTAATTAAAGAACTTAAATCTACATTGATGTTATCATATTTACAAGAGAACTCTGAAATTTTAGATGTTGTTTCAGAAGAAAAAACATTATCTATATACAAACTAATTATTGATGGTGGTCTTGGTGGCCAAATTATTATAAGTATTCTGTTTGTTTTGTTAGCTACTTCTTTATACATCTATTTTGAAAGGTTTTTCACCATAAAAGCTGCTACAAAAGTTGATAAGAATTTCATGAATCAAATAAAGGACTATATTTCTAATGGGAAATTAGAAGCTGCCTCAGATTTGTGTACAAAAACAAATTCACCAACAGCTCGATTAATTAAAAAAGGAATTTCTAGGATTGGTAAACCACTAGAAGACATCAATAAAGCAATAGAAAACGCAGGTAAATTAGAAGTATATCAACTAGAAAAGAATGTAAGTGTTATTGCCACCATTGCTGGTTCTGCACCTATGATTGGTTTTTTGGGAACTGTAATAGGTATGATTGTCGCCATTCATGAAATAGCAAACGCTGGAGGTCAAATAGATATTAAATTACTATCAGATGGTTTATATACTGCAATGACTACCACAGTAGCGGGTTTAATTGTTGGTATTATTGCTTATATATCCTATAATCATATTGTGGTAAAAACAGATAAGGTGATGTATCAAATGGAGGCAAAAACAGTTGAGTTCTTAGATTTGTTAAACGAGCCTGTATAATGAACTTAAGAGGAAGAAATAAAGTCAATCCAAATTTCAATATGTCATCTATGACAGATA
>CAJXSU010000076.1 GCA_913061465.1 uncultured Flavobacterium sp. | reverse complement strand
TGCTGCAAATAAAAAAACATTCTTTTTATCATACTTAATAACTCTCAAAACAGCATCATTGCATAAGTTACAAACACCATCAAATAAAATGAGTTTTTTGTTTTTTGGAATGGTATCTATAAGTTTCATCATGTCAACAACAAAAATAATGCTTAAAAACTTAAAAATTAGTGTAACAATTTAATTTTAGAGACGTCTTATGTGAGATGCTAGTAAAAACTAGTCTGTAGTATTTTGTTTTAACATAAAATTAGAAGCAGCAATCATGCTCATTAGCTATTTTTATACAAAAATTAACAAACGCAAATGATTCGTATAAATAACCTCCATAAGTCATATCCAATAGGTAAAGATTCTTTACATGTTTTAAAAGGAATAGACTTACACATTAAAGAAGGTGAATTTGTTTCAATTATGGGGTCTTCTGGATCAGGAAAATCTACCTTACTAAATATTGTTGGTTTATTAGACGAACATGACGAAGGAGATTACTTTTTAAATGGGCAAGAAATTAAAAATTTAAATGAAAAAAAGGGTGCTGTCTTAAGAAATAAATTTTTAGGATTTGTATTTCAATCTTTTAACCTTATCTCATACAAAACTGCCTTAGAAAACGTTTCATTACCACTTTATTATAAAGGTGTGTCCAGAAAAGAGCGTCAAAAAATAGCCCTAGATTATTTAGACAAAGTAGGTCTTAAAGATTGGGCATCTCATTTACCTAACGAATTATCTGGAGGACAAAAACAACGAGTAGCGATTGCTAGAGCATTGGTAACTCAACCCAAGGTAGTCTTAGCCGATGAACCAACAGGAGCTCTAGATTCTACTACTACAGATTCTGTGATGGATTTGTTAAAAGACATTAACAACGAGGGAATGACTGTTTTTGTGATTACTCACGAAGAAGAAGTGGCAGACCAAACCAAACGAATTGTTCGTTTAAAGGATGGAATCATTATTAGTGACACCATCAACATACAAAGAAATCCAGTTAAAACTGTTTAACTATGTTCGATTTAGATCGTTGGAGAGAAATTTTTCAGAGTATTAATAAAAATAAGTTACGGTCTATAATGTCTGGCTTTACCGTTGCTTTTGCTATTCTATTATTTACATTATTATTTGGAGTTGTAAGCGGTCTTAAAAATACTTTTGAAGGTGCTTTTGTAGATAATGCTGTAAATTCTATGTTCGTAAGAGTTTGGAAAACTACAAAGCCATTCAATGGTTTGCAATCTGGAAGAAGAATTCAATTAAAGAATCCTGATTATGATTATATAGCTGAAAAATACGATTCTAAAATTGATTTGATGACAGCTAGAATCTTTAAAAACTTTAGCATTTCGTACAAAAATAAACAAGATAATTACAGTATAACTGCTGTTCATCCAGATCATCAATTCTTAGAAAAAACAATAATTACTGAAGGTAGGTATATAAATCAATTAGATATTAACGAATCTTCTAAAGTAATTGTAATTGGTAGATTGGTTAAATCCGACTTGTTTGGACAAAAACCAGCTTTAGGAAAAAGGGTCAATGTAGGTGGTATTTCTTATAAAGTAATAGGTGTTTTCTCTGATGACGGAGGAGATAATGAAGAAAGAATTTCTTATATACCTGTTACTACAGCTCAAAAATTATATGGAAACAATGATTATTTAAATCAAATTAGAATTGGATATAACGAAGATTTAAACTTAGATGAAGCTATTGCTTTTGGAAAACTAGTTGAAAGAGATATGCGCAGTAAATTGGATATTCATCCAGATGACCAAAGCGCCTTGTCTGTGAGAAATATGGCAGAAGTAAGTAAAGGCGTCGATGTTTTTATGATAGCACTCTTTTTTATTGTAATATTTATAGGATCAGGAACTTTAATTGCAGGAATTATTGGAATTAGTAATATCATGATATTTGTTATTAAAGAAAGAACCAAAGAATTTGGAATTCGTAAGGCACTAGGAGCTAAACCTTCTTCTATTGTAGGAATGGTTGTACAAGAATCTGTTTTAATAACCACCATTGCAGGATATTTAGGATTAACCTTAGGCACCTATGTTTTAAGTTTAATTGGAAATAGTTTAGAAAAAGATTATTTTATTAAAGACCCAAGCGTAAGTCAAGGGTTGGTAGTCGGAGCAACTTTTGTTTTAATTATATCAGGTTTAATTGCTGCCTTAGTACCTGCTAGAAAAGCGTCACAAATTAAACCAGTAGTAGCCTTAAGAGCAGATTAATATGAAGTTTTTATTTGATTCAGATACTTGGCAAGAAATTTATGGAGGAATCCGTAAAAATAAAACAAGAACTATTATTACTATAATTGGAGTTCTTTGGGGAATTTTCTTACTGGTAACTCTTCTGGGTGCATCAAGAGGATTAGAAAATAATTTTAAAACTATTTTTGGGGATTTTGCTACCAATAGTGTTTTTGTTTGGTCTCAAAGAACAGAATTACCTTTTAAAGGTTTTCAAAAAGGAAGAAGGGTTCGTCTAACAACCAACGATGTAGAAATTTTAAAAAGAGAATATAAAGAAATTAAATTTATTGCCCCAAGAAGTCAGACAAACAGTGCCATAACAAGAAGTTTTAAAACAGGTAGTTTTAATGTTTCAGGAGACCTTCCAGTATTAGATAAGGTTCAGAAGAAAGATTTAATTTACGGAAGATTTCTAAATGAAAATGATATTAAGTTAAAGTCTAAAGTTTGTGTAATTGAACAAGAAATATATGAACAATTGTTTGAGAAAGACGAACAACCTGTTGGAGAAATGGTTAATATTGGAAATATATCTTATAAAGTAATTGGTGTATATAAAAACGGCAACATATCTTTTGATGGTGCTGCAGCTTATATTCCTTTTACAACCTTTCAGCAAGTTTATAATAGAGCCAACAGAATTAGTTGGATGATGATTACAGCAAATGAAGGAGTAGATATTCTTCAGATGGAACAAGATATTTTGCTCACGCTCAAAAATATTCATAAAGTAGACCCAGAAGACCAAAGAGCTTTTGGTAGTGCAAATTTAGCAGTAGAAATAGGTAAAATAACTGGGTTTTTAACAGGAATGCAATTTCTCACTTGGTTTGTAGGCATCGCCACATTAATTGCAGGGGTTTTTGCCATAGGTAATATACTTTTGATAACAGTTAAAGAACGAACTAAAGAAATAGGAATACGAAGAGCTATTGGTGCAACACCCATAGAGGTAAGAAGGCAAGTAGTATTAGAATCTGTATTTTTAACAACTGTTGCAGGAATGCTAGGAATTATTTTTGGAGGATTTGTTTTATTTCTCTTAGATTATTTTTTAGGTTCTGGTCCAGATCCTACATTAATTAATCCTACTGTAGATATTCCAGTTATATTAGTTGCATTTTTAATTCTTGTAGTGTTAGGAACTTTAATAGGATTAATACCCGCCTATATGGCAACATTAGTAAAACCAATAGACGCATTAAGAGACGAATAAAAATAAATTAATCAAAACTTATATAGATAATTAAGATGAGTAAAAGAGCAAAAATTATATTAGTAATAGTAGTCATTGCATTTGCAGGTGTTCTTCTATGGTTAGGAAGCAAAAACAAACAGGACATCCAAACATTCCAAACAGAAACAGCTTTTAAAGCTACAATTGTAAAGAAAACAGTTGCAACGGGTAAGGTAATTCCTTTAGAAGAAATTGATATAAAGCCACAAATTACGGGTATTATAGATAAAATTATTTTACTTGAAGGTACTAAAGTGAAAAAAGGAGATTTATTGGCCACTGTAAGAGTTGTTCCTAACGAGCAATCTTTAATTAGTGCAAAGGGAAGAGTAGATAATATTAAGCTGCGAGTAAAAAATGCTAAAATTTCTTTCGATAGAAATAAGAAGTTGTTTGATAAGGGTGTGTTAGCTGCTTCTTCATTTGAACAAGTTGAACTTACCTTTGACCAAGCTAAACAAGATCTAATTAATGCTCAAAATGATTATAAGATTATAAGGAGTGGTTCTTCTGGAGTTGGTGTTGCTAATACAGATATTAGAGCTCAAATTTCTGGAACTATTTTAGAAATTCCTGTTAAAGAAGGAGATCAGGTAATACAAAGTAACAACTTTAACGCTGGTACAACTATTGCTTCAATTGCAGATATGAGTAAAATGATCTTTGAAGGAAAAGTAGATGAATCTGAAGTTAGTAAATTAGTAAAAGGAACAGCAATTGAAATATCTCTAGGTGCTATAGAAGAGAAAAAATTTCCAGCTAAATTGAATTTTATTGCCCCAAAAGGAACAGAAGAAGGTGGTGCTGTTCAATTTACAATAAAAGCAAATATTACCCTAGATGACAACTATTTTGTAAGAGCTAATTATAGCGCTAATGCAGAAATTGTTTTAGAACAACAAGATAGTGTTCTGGCTATTAAAGAAGCTTTATTACGTTTTGATAAAAAGACTGAAAAACCCTATGTTGAGGTAAAAATTGGAGATAATGAGTTTGAGAAAAGAGAATTAGTGCTAGGAATATCTGATGGTGTTAACATCATGGTGAAGTCTGGAATTACTGCTACAGACGAATTAAAAATTTGGAATAAAGCCGAAAAAGATAATAATAGCGATGAAGATCCTAGAAGAATATAACTACCATTATTTTCTTCATTAACTAAAAAAAGAACTCAATGTTGAGTTCTTTTTTTAGTTAACAAGTATTCTATACCCCAATTCAACCCCTAAAATATTATAACCACTATTAGGTTTCTGGATGTTAAAATTAGAAACATGGCCAACAGTAGTTCCAAGATAAAATTCTGATTTCTTATTTGTATATACTAGCCCTAAAGATACATTTTCGATAAAAGTAAAGCCCTTAGCTAATCGTTCAGACTCCAAATCTATGAAAGCAGCTCCCAAACCTAAGGTTGCCTCAAAAGAGATATTTTTAGTTAAAGATTTCCTCAATTGAAAACCTAGTTCAAATGCATACAAAGAGATGTCTTTCTTTTGGGTAAACTTTTCACGTAAAAATTCATAATCAGGTTCGTCTGGAGTTATAAATTGTTCATTTAATAATTGATGTTGTGCCATTTGAAACTGTGGCTGAATAATGAGGTTTATATCCCAATTAATTCCTGTTCGTAAGGTATAAAACAACTGAAATTTATACACATTGGTCTTGTAATCGTAATCTTTATCAAAAAATAAGATATTATTCTGTTTTGCACTACTAAAAAGAATTCCAACTTTTTTTAATGAAAGTTGCTGCTTTTTTTTCTCTTGACTAGTAGCTAAAGAACTAAGAAATAATAATAATATAAGAATAGGTTTATTCAAACTGCTTGGCTATTTTTTCAGCTTTTCTACTCTCAGAATAATCATAAAAACCCTCTCCAGATTTCACTCCTAATTTACCAGCTCTAACCATATTTACTAAAAGTGGACATGGTGCATACTTTGGTTTTTTAAAACCTGAATACATCACCTCTAAAATAGACAAACAAACATCTAAGCCTATAAAATCAGCTAATTGTAATGGCCCCATTGGGTGAGCCATTCCTAATTTCATAACGGTATCTATTGCTGTAACTCCAGCAACACCGTTGTAGAGTGTTTCAATAGATTCGTTAATCATAGGTAGTAAGATTCTATTAGCTACAAAACCAGGATAGTCATTTACTTCTACAGGTATTTTATTCACTTTTTTAGATAGGTCAACTATAAATTTTGTTACTTCATCAGAAGTATTATAGCCTCTAATTATTTCAACCAATTTCATAATAGGAACTGGATTCATAAAATGCATACCAATAACTTGGTCTGGTCTTCTTGTTATTCCTGCTATTTGAGTAATAGAAATAGAAGAGGTGTTTGTAGCTAAAATGGTATCTTCTGGGCAAACCTCATCTAATTCTTTAAAGATTTTTAATTTTAAATCTAAATTTTCAGTTGCAGCCTCTATCACTAAACTTGCATATTGAGTTCCTTCTTTAATTGAAGTATAGGTAGTAATATTTGCAAGTGTTCTATCTTTATCTATAGCAGTTATTTTCTCCTTAGAAACCATCCTATCTAAGTTTTTGGAGATTGCAGCAATACCTTTGTCAAGAGCCTTCTGAGAAACATCAATCAATTGTACGTTAAAATTAAATTGAGCAAAGGTATGAGCAATTCCATTACCCATAGTGCCTGCACCAATTACTGCTATTTTTTTCATGTGTGTAGTTTTATGAATTAATATTTTTAAATAATTCTTAATCTAAGCGAATCATTTGGTTTTTTATTTTTTACTGTTAGAGAATTTTGAGGCTATTCCTTATGTTAATTTAATTCTTAAGAATAATGGATATTATTTAAAAACAATCAATAATTCGCTGCGCTATTCTTAAAGCGTTTGTACCCTGTCTTAAAGATACAATAGGTTTTGTGTTATTCTCAATAGCTGTAGCAAAAGATTCTAATTCATCTAAGATAGCATTGTTAGGAGTTACCTCAGGATTGTCAAAATATATTTGTTTTTTCACTCCTTCAGCATTTTGAAGAATCATAGCAAATTCATCTGGGTGCTCAGGTACATCTTTCATTCTAACAACCTCAGATTTTTTTTCTAAGAAATCTACAGAAATATAGGCATCTTTCTGAAAGAAGCGAGATTTACGCATGTTCTTCATAGATATTCTACTAGCCGTTAAATTGGCTACACATCCGTTCTCAAATTCTATTCTAGCATTTGCTATATCTGGAGTTTCAGAAATAACAGTAACTCCACTTGCATGAATGTTCTTTACAGGTGAATTAACGACACTTAAAATAATATCTATATCATGAATCATTAAATCTAATACTACTGGAACATCAGTACCTCTAGGATTAAACTCAGCCAAACGGTGACATTCTATAAACATTGGAGAAACAATCATGTCCTGTACTGCAGTAAAAGCAGGATTAAAGCGCTCTACATGCCCAACCTGACCTTTTACGTGCTTTTGGCTCGCCAAAGTTCTAATAGCTTCAGCCTCTACAACTGTTTTGGTAATTGGTTTTTCAATAAAAATATGACACCCTTTTTCTATTGCCTGTTTTGCACAGTCAAAATGAGAAAGAGTAGGAGTTACAATATCTACAACATCAACAGCTTCAATTAATTCTTCAATAGAATTAAAAGCATGATATCCGAACTCTTTAGAAACTTTCTGAGCATTTTCTTTAGAAGGATCATAAAAACCTACCAATTCGTATTTATTAGATTGTTGTAGTAATTTTAGGTGAATCTTTCCTAAATGACCCGCACCTAATACTCCCGCTTTTAGCATAAAATTTGATTTTTTTGATGTTGTTTTTAAACCGATAACAAAGATACAATTTTATAGGAATTTAAAATCAATTATTCTATTTTTAGGCTTCTCTATAAAGTTATAAATTGAAAGATACTTCCAAACATCAAGGCCTTAGAAATCAGTTAGCAAACGTGCTAAAAAAGAAAGGAATTACCAACGAGA
>CAJXSU010000075.1 GCA_913061465.1 uncultured Flavobacterium sp. | reverse complement strand
TGGAATCAAATTCAAAGAATTGGAGGATCCTTTTCCATCATTGGATGAAGCAGCAGCAAAAATAGTAGAGTCAATTACTTCCAAAAAAACAAAAAAACGAGGTTATAGAAATAATTTTAAACCACTAAAGCAATGAATAAGACAGAGTCAAAAAAAGTAATAGCGTTAGAACTAAAAGAAGTTTCTAATGAAGATATAGCGCGCATCCAAATACTATTGGAGAAATTAGCCATCATTGAATATGAAATTTACAAACAAGCGATATAATGAGAACAATAATTTATAAACGCGTGAGTACTGATGATCAAGCGGATCGGGGGTTCTCTTTGCAACATCAAGAGACTGTACTAAAACAATACTGCTCCATCCACAATTATCCAATTGTGAATGTTTATACCGAAGACTACTCAGGCAAGGATTTCAATAGACCTGAATGGAACAAAATTATAGCGTATCTCAAAAAAAATAAAGGTAAGGTTGATCAGATCTTATGTTTGAGATGGGATCGTTGGTCAAGAAATCAATATCTGGCTCTAAAGGAGATTAAGACCTTGGGTAATTTGGGAGTATTGATTTCCACTGTTGAACAACCCATAGACCTTTCTAATCCAGACAGCAAGGTTCTGTTGAGTATTTATCTGACCCTCCCAGAAGTTGAGAATGATAAAAATTCAATTAGAACTACAGAGGGATCAAGAAGAGCAAGGATAGAAGGTTGCTGGACAGGATCTTCTCCAAGAGGTTATGACAATTGTCGTGTTGATGGTAAATCAACCCTTAAACCGAATGAAGCAGCACCTTATATCAAAGAATGTTTTGAACGGTTAGTACTGGGTATTTATTCTGCTAACGAAGTTAGAAAGTATATTAATTATCAAAAGTACCCATACAAGGGAAAACACTTCAATATTGCTAAGCAAACCTTTTACAATATTATACGAAATATTGCTTATACTGGAAAAATTAAAGTTAAGGCTTGGAAGAAAGAAGAGGAACAAATTTCTATTGGATTACACCCTCCAATTATATCTGACGATCTTTTTAAGAGAGCAAATGATTACTTGGAAGGAAGAGTTAGAAAATTCGATTTTAAGTCCGATAAAACGGATTTATATCCCTTAAAAGGGTTTATGAAATGTTCCGAACATGGGAGAACCATCACCGCATATAAGTGTCAAAGTGGTAACAAAAACTGGTATCATTACTACCTGTGTACTAAACCACGTTGCCAAAGATATAGAGTGGATTGGGCACATGAACAAATAAAGAAGTTATTAGATACGATTTCATTTACTGCTGGTATGGTAAAAGTTTATAAATCTCAACTCGAGTCACTAATTGACCGAGACGATGTAACAAGAAAAACCGAAATTAAAAGAATGGAGACTGAAATAGAGACTTGTAAAACTCGTCAATTGAACCTACAAAACTCATTTCTTGATTGTGGTATTAGTTCTTTGGTTTTCAATGAAATGAAAATTAGGATTGAATCTGAATTAAATGACAAACAGATTAAGTTGGAACGGTTGAAGTCCACGAAGAGTCCTTTCAAGGTATATCTAAACAAAACTCTTCCTATGATTGAAAACTTAAGCGTCTATTGGGATAAGGCGGATGGAAAGACCAAACAAAAGATTCTTGGTTGCATCTTTACCGAAAAATTCGAAAATTTTGATTTCGAGAGTTGCAACAACATTTTCACTACAGAGATCGAATCTATTATGTTGGCCAGTAAGGTTTTAAAAAGTGGTAAAAAAAGAAAAGAGGTCAAAAATGACCTCTTGTCTAATATGGCTCCCCCTCTTGGGCTCGAACCAAGGACCCTCTGATTAACAGTCAGATGCTCTAACCAACTGAGCTAAGGAGGAGTTTGCTAGAATAAAATTATTTTAGCGTTTGCAAATATATATCTTTTACAAAAAGCACAAAAACTTTTTTTGCAAAAAAATACCATATCAACTGTTAGTTTATCTAATCCTCAAAAACCATTAATGATTTTCATACGTTGAAGCTGTTTAACCAACATTTTACTAAACTATACTCAGTCATATTTAAATGCCTAAATAAATCGCTATTTTTTGTAAAAGTTGTATTTTTACAGACAATAATTAGCATAGATATATTGTAATCTATTTTTATGGATAAGTTTTCTTTCTTAAATGCAGCACATACCGGTTATATAGCCGATTTGTATGATAAATATTTACAAAACCCAGACATTGTAGAACCTAGCTGGAGAAGTTTTTTTCAAGGCTATGATTTGGCCAATGAAAATTTCTCTTTCACAGACGATTCTGAAGTATCAGAAGAAATTCCACAATCTGTTAGAAAAGAATTTCTAGTAGTTGATTTAATTAATGGATACAGAACAAGAGGGCACTTATTTACAAAAACCAACCCGGTTAGAGATAGAAGAAAATACACTCCTACTCTAGATATTGAAAATTTTGGACTTTCGAAAAGTGATTTAGATAGTACTTTTAATGCAGGAGAAATTGTAGGAATTGGTCCAAAAAAGCTTTCTGAAATTATTGTACATCTAGAGAGAACCTATTGTGATTCTATTGGAGTAGAGTACATGTACATGCGAAATCCAGAAAAATTAACATGGTGGAAAGATCGACTTATAGAAAATGATAACCACCCAAATTATACTCAAGACGCAAAAAAGTATATTTTATCAAAATTAAACCAAGCGGTTACCTTTGAAAGTTTTTTGCAAACTAAATATGTAGGACAAAAAAGATTTTCATTAGAAGGGGGTGAGGCTTTAATTCCAGGGATTAGTGTAGCTTTAAGAAATGCAGCTGAGGTATATGGAGTTGAAGAATGTGTTTTAGGAATGGCTCATAGAGGTCGTTTAAATACCTTAGTAAATATTTTTAAGAAACCTGTTAGAGACTTATTTAGTGAATTTGAAGGGAAAGATTTTGAGGATACAAATATAGACGGAGATGTAAAATATCATTTAGGATTAACCCTTAGTAAAACGTTTAGAAACGGAAAACAAATAAAAATGAATTTGGTTCCCAATCCATCTCACTTAGAAACTGTTGCCGCAGTTGCTGAAGGTATTGCAAGAGCCAAAATAGATAGAAAATACAACGGAGACGAAAGTAAAATTCTCCCCATTATAGTTCATGGAGATGCAGCCATCGCTGGTCAAGGAATTGCCTATGAGGTTACTCAAATGGCTAAGCTTAATGGTTATAAAACCGGAGGAACAATTCATATAGTGGTAAACAATCAAATCGGCTTTACTACCAATTATTTAGATGCTCGCTCTAGTACCTATTGTACCGATGTAGCTAAAGTTACATTATCTCCAGTCTTACACGTAAATGCAGACGATACAGAAGCGGTTTGTCATGCCATGGAGATGGCATTAGATTTCAGAATGAAATTTAAAACAGATGTTTTTATAGATTTATTAGGGTACAGAAAATATGGACATAATGAAGGTGATGAACCTCGCTTTACACAACCTAAATTATACAAGGCAATTTCTAAACATAGAAACGTTAAGGATTTATATGTTGCGCAGTTATTAGAGGAGAACATTATAAATTCTGAGTATCTTCAAAAAGTAACTACAGACTTTAAAGAATTATTAGAAACAGAATTTAACGAATCTAAAAAAGTAAAAACATCTAAAGTTAAAGAGTTTATGCAATCTACCTGGAAAGGGTTTGAGCGTCAACACTTAGCATCGATGTTGCAGACAGAGGACACTACCTATTCAGTAGATAAATTAAAACATATTGCAAAAGTAGTATCTACTGTTCCAGAAAATGTTCAGTTTGTTAGAAAAGCAGAACGTATTTTGCAAGGAAGAGCAAAAATGGTTTTTGACACCAATACACTAGATTGGGGTATGGCAGAAAATCTTGCTTATGGTAGTTTATTAGAAGAAGGATTTAACGTTCGTATTTCTGGTCAAGATGTAGAAAGAGGTACTTTTTCTCACAGACATGCCATATTAAGAGATGAAATTTCTGAAGAAAGAATTAATTTATTAAACAACAACCCAAATAATTCTGGAAAAATGACGATTTATAACTCGTTATTATCTGAATATGGTGTGTTAGGATTTGATTATGGGTATGCCATGGCAAATCCAAATACATTAACCATTTGGGAAGCTCAGTTTGGAGATTTCTCCAACGGAGCTCAAATTATGTTTGATCAATACATATCAGCTGCAGAAGACAAATGGAAAATGCAAAATGGGATTGTAGTATTGCTTCCGCATGGGTATGAAGGACAAGGGTCTGAACATTCATCTGCAAGAATAGAGCGTTACTTACAATTGTGTGCAGAAGATAATATGACCGTGGCAAACTGTACCACACCTGGAAATTTTTATCATTTGTTACGAAGACAAATGAAGCGTAATTACAGAAAGCCTTTAATTGTTTTTACACCTAAAAGTTTATTACGTCATCCAAAAGCGGTTAATTCCATAGAGGATTTAGCTACAGGAGAATTTCAAGAAGTTATAGACGACTCATTAAACCCATCTAAAGTGACCAAACTTGTTTTTTGTATGGGTAAATTCTATTATGATTTACTAGCAGAACGTGAAATTTTGGAAAGAGAAGACGTAGCCTTAGTTAGAATAGAACAATTATTTCCGTTACATTTAGAAAAAATACAACGCGTAATAGACAGATATCCTGCTGTGAAAGAGTACATCTGGGCCCAAGAAGAACCAAGAAATATGGGAGCATGGAGTTTCATGCTAGAAAGACTAGAGTTGGTGAAATTAAATGTAAGATCTAGAAAATATTATGCTGTTCCTGCAGCAGGGTCTAGTACACGATTTAAAAAACGACATAAAGCTGTAATAGATAGTGTTTTTAGTGATGCTGAATAAATTGTATTTAATAAAAAAATAATAAAAGCTGATTAGGTTCAGTATAAGTAAAAAAAGAACTGATGATTTTAGAAATGAAAGTTCCTTCACCGGGAGAATCAATTACAGAAGTAGAAATTGCAACCTGGTTAGTTGAGGATGGAGACTATGTAGAAAAAGATCAACCCATAGCTGAAGTAGATTCTGATAAGGCTACTTTAGAGTTGCCAGCTGAAGAAAGTGGGATTGTTACTTTACAAGCGGAAGAGGGAGATGCTGTTGCTGTTGGAGCTGTAGTTTGTTTAATAGACACTGCTGCAGAAAAACCAGAGGGTACATCTGCCACACCAACATCAACTTCAGTTAAAGAAGCACCTAATGCTACTCCGGTAAAAGAAGAGGTTGCTATAACGTATGCATCAGGAACAGCATCACCAGCAGCTAAGAAAATCTTAGCGGAAAAAGACATAGATGCATCTACAATTAAAGGAACTGGAAAAGCAGGAAGAATTACCAAGGAAGATGCTGTAAAAGCAGTTCCATCAATGGGTACAATGCCAGAAGATGCTACAAGAGGAACAACTCGTAAGAAAATGTCTATGCTACGAAGAAAAGTGGCAGAACGCTTGGTAGCCGTAAAAAGTGAAACAGCGATGCTAACTACCTTTAATGAGGTAAATATGCAGCCAATCTTTGATTTAAGAGCTCAGTATAAAGAAGATTTTAAAGCAAAGCACGGAGTAGGTCTTGGATTTATGTCTTTCTTTACATTAGCCGTAGTTAGAGCTTTAAAAATGTATCCAGATGTTAATTCAATGATAGATGGAGACTTTAAAATAGAACATGATTTTCAAGATATTTCTATTGCAGTTTCAGGACCAAAAGGTCTGATGGTGCCAGTGATTAGAAATGCAGAAAAATTGACCTTCAGAGGTGTAGAAAGTGAAGTAAAACGTTTAGCAATTAGAGCAAGGGATGGACAAATTACGATAGATGAAATGACTGGAGGAACTTTTACCATTACCAATGGTGGTGTTTTTGGATCTATGCTGTCTACACCAATTATTAACCCACCACAAAGTGGAATTTTAGGGATGCATAATATAGTAAATAGACCTATGGCTGTCAATGGAGAGGTAGTAATACAGCCTATTATGTATGTAGCTTTATCTTACGATCATAGAATTATAGATGGTAAGGAATCTGTTGGATTTTTAGTAGCGGTAAAAGAAGCATTAGAAAATCCAGTTGAATTATTAATGGATAACAACCCAATAAGTGCTTTAGAAATGTAAGCTACTTAATCAACATATTATTAAAACCCAAGTAATTTTGCTTGGGTTTTTTTTGTAAAAAATAATAAGTTGGTTTAGGCAATTAAAATGTATTCAAAAATCATAATAATTGAACTTTTGCCATTACTTTTTGAACTTTTCCAAATACTAACCCTCGCTTTTAAAGTATAATTTAGCAATGTATTATTTAATTTAAATACTTATTTTAGTTGGAAATACCCCTATAAATAGGGGGATAATAATTTCATTATTTGTGGGTATTGTGAGTTTAGTATTACTTTAAGAAATTTACAAAAAATCCTCTCAAACTATGAAATCACTTTTATGTAAAGTTATTGGTCACAATTGGAGTAGAACTAAAAGAAAAGTCTCAACGCGATCAAAAAGAAAAAAGGCTATAGATGTAAAAAATCAATGGCATCAAAAATGTCATAGATGTAATAGAGTAAGGGCTGTAAATGTTAGTGAAAGAAAAGAACCAGTTTTTGTTGCAAATTTGGAACAACTCCAACAACAAGGAGCCTAAAACTAGATTCTATTATACATAAATATCAAAATTACAATACACCAAATTTATAGATTATTAATTTTTTGAGGGAGAAATTATAATATGTTTTTGGCATAAAAAGGTAGATAGCAAGAGTGTTGTTTACCTTTCTTCTTTTATAAAATAGTGTATTTATCTTTCATTTTTATTGTCTTTTTTTACCAAATATATTTTATTAGGTATCTTGCCATAAAAAGCTACCATGCCAAAAAATGCTGAATTAAATTTAGCTCACCAATTTATTGAAAATACGGATAGAAATCTTTTTATAACTGGTAAGGCAGGTACAGGAAAAACTACTTTTTTACGGAGTGTAAAAGAAAAGTCACTCAAGAGAATGGTGGTGGTTGCCCCAACAGGTGTGGCAGCAATTAATGCAAAAGGGGTTACTATTCACTCTTTTTTTCAAATGCCCTTTGGGCCTATTTTACCCAATCAAATTAACCATACTTCAAACCAACAACGAAGGTTTTCTAAGGCTAAAATAGATATTATTAAATCACTAGATCTTGTTGTTATTGATGAAATAAGCATGGTCCGTGCAGATGTATTAGACGGGATTGATCAAGTATTAAGAAGATATAAGAATAAACATAAAGTTTTTGGAGGTGTTCAAATTTTAATGATAGGAGATTTACAACAATTGGCACCTGTTGTTAAACCCAATGAATGGAGCTTACTAAAAGAGCATTACAATACAGTATACTTTTTTAGTTCTAAAGCTTATCAAGCCGCCTCAGTTATTTCGATAGAATTACAACATATTTATAGACAAAAAAATGAAAATTTTATTCAAATACTAA
>CAJXSU010000074.1 GCA_913061465.1 uncultured Flavobacterium sp. | reverse complement strand
AAAGCCCAATAATGAGTTATAAAAAAACTATTAATGTTGCTTTAATAGGAAACCCTAATACAGGTAAAACATCATTATTTAACGAATTAACGGGTTTAAATCAGAAAGTTGGAAATTACCCAGGGGTCACAGTAGACAAAAAAGAAGGCCATAGTAAGCTCCAAAGTAATTTAAAAGCTATTATCACTGACTTACCAGGAACATATAGTATTAATCCAACATCTTTGGATGAAACAATTGTTTTAAAAACCCTTTTAAATTCTAAATCAGAAAAAACCCCAGACGTTATTGTTGTTGTTGCAGATGTTGAAAACTTAAAAAGAAATCTATTACTCTTTTCACAAATTAAAGACTTAGAAATACCTACGGTTTTAGCCATCAATATGGCAGATCAAATGAAACGAAAAGGGATAACAATAGATTTAAAATTATTAAAAAAAGAATTAAGTAACGAAGTAGTTTTATTGAGTGTTAGAAAAGACCCTGAGATAGGTGTTGAAGAGGTAAAAAAAGCAATAGTAAAAACTTATAATTCAGCAAAAGCATTTCCATTATGTAATGTTAACAACAGAATTGATCCTGCTTATTTTGACAGATTAAAAGAAATTAATCCAAAATATTCTATATATGAATTATGGTTAATGATTACTCAAAATAGTTTTCCTGATAAGATTTCAGAAGATGAAAAAAAAGCGCTTTTAACTTTTAAAAACGACTCTAAAAATTTAAAGAAATACCAGCACAAAGAAACCATTTATAGGTATCAAAAAATTAATGAAATATTAAAAAAAACATACTTGGCAGACCGCTCAAAAGCAACAGATTTGAGAGCCAAGCTAGATAAGGTTTTTACTCACAAAATTTTTGGATATATTCTGTTTTTTACTCTATTGCTATTAATTTTTCAATCTATTTTTGACTGGGCAAGTCTTCCTATGGATCTTATAGATACTGTATTTGCAAATCTCAGTTCTTACGTTAACAAAACTATGCCTACTGGAGTTTTAAATAACTTAATTTCAGAGGGGATCATTCCAGGAGTTGGTGGAATTATTATTTTTATTCCGCAAATTGCTATTTTGTTTCTATTTGTTTCTTTATTAGAAGAAACAGGGTATATGAGTCGAGTTGTTTTTTTAATGGATAAAATTATGAGACGTTTTGGGATGAGTGGTAAAAGTGTCATCCCATTAATTTCAGGAACAGCTTGTGCCATTCCTGCTGTAATGGCTACTCGAAATATTTCTGGGTGGAAAGAACGCCTAATCACTATATTAGTAACACCATTTACAACTTGTTCTGCTCGTTTGCCGGTTTATGCGATTATCATCGCATTAATTATTCCTGATAAAAAGATTTTTGGAATTTTAAACTTACAAGGGTTAACTCTACTTAGTTTATATATTTTAGGTTTTACTACGGCTATTATGGCTGCAATTATTCTTCATAAAACACTTAAAATAAAAGATACTTCATTTTTTGTGGTTGAAATGCCAGACTATAAATTACCATCTCTAAAAAATGTATTTTTTGATGTGATTGAAAAAACAAAGGCTTTTATTTTTGGTGCAGGAAAAATAATTTTATCAATTTCTATAGTACTTTGGTTTTTAGCTTCTAATGGTCCTCAATCTTATACTGATGTTGAAAAAAATATTAAAGAAAAAATAGTAAGTCAAGAAATTTCTGGAGTAAAACTCAATCAAATGATAGCCTCTGCTAAATTAGAAAACTCATACATTGGTATTATGGGGAAAAGTATAGAGCCTTTAATTAAACCATTAGGTTATGATTGGAAAATAGGAATAGCTTTGATTAGCTCTTTTGCTGCAAGAGAGGTTTTTGTTGGAACTTTAGCAACCATTTATTCGGTTGGAAGTGATGATGTGGACATCACAACAATAAAGCAACGAATGGCCTTAGAAATTAATCCTGAAACCAACACTAGAAGATTTAATTTCCCGGTAGGTATGTCTTTATTAGTTTTTTATGCATTTGCAATGCAATGTATGGCAACTCTGGCTATTGTAAAACGAGAAACTAATAGTTGGAAATGGCCTTTAATTCAATTTGTAGGTATGGGTGTTTTGGCATATGTTTGTTCTTTTGTTGTATTTCAAATACTAAGTTAATGCAAGAAATTATAGTATATAGTTCGGTAGGAGTAGCAGTTTTTTTCTTAGTTAAAAAATTCTTCTTCAAAAAACCAAAGTCTAAATGTAATAAAGATTGTGATTGCTGAAATTTACAGGATTAAAGATCTTATTATTTGTAAAATAAGAGTTGACAGATAAAAAATAAAATTAAACCTTAAATATTTTATATTATGAAAAAAACATTTTTAGTAATTGCGACACTTTTTTTTAGTGGAATTTTTTTAAATCAAGCTATAGCACAAGACTTTAAAGGATTAGATAAAAGCCCTATGGATTTGGCTTCTTATCCAGATAATTATAGAGTTTCAGATAAAGTCATAAAAATTATCTACAGTAGACCTCAGTTAAAGGGACGGTCTTTATCCAACTTAGCTAAGTTTGGTAAAAAGTGGAGAACAGGAGCCAATGAAGCAACAGAAATTACATTTTATAAAGATGTAAATTTTGGTGGTACTTTAGTAAAATCAGGTACTTACACAATGTATACGATTCCTGGAGAAACCTCATGGACAGTGGTATTAAGTAGTCAATTAAACGTATGGGGGGTTTATTTTCATAAAGATGAAAATGATGTGGCTAAGGTTAGTGTACCTGTAAAAAAGTCGGATAAAACTATTGACCTATTTTCAATTGTAATTGATAAAGACATGACGATACACATGGGATGGGGAGACGTTGTTTTAAGTATACCAGTGAAATAAATTTTTTATTTTTTAATAGTTTAAACTCATAAAAAAGATGAATTTCATTTTGTTTTTTTTATGGGTTTTGTTTTTTATTAGATACTTCATCAGTTTGAAACACTACAGAATTTATATATTAACTTATAAAAACTCTATTGAATAAGTAAAATGAGAGTTTGAATAACTTTTTGATGATTTAAGAATCCCATTATTATTAGATAGACTTTATACTTTGCAAGAATAAGTGTAAATTTGACCACTTTTAAGAAGAAAATTTCATGCACTATAATTTTAAAGAAATAGAAGAAAAGTGGCAAAATCATTGGGCTAAAAATCAAACATTTAAAGCTAGTAATGATTCTGAAAAACCAAAATATTATGTTTTAGACATGTTTCCTTACCCATCAGGGGCAGGATTACACGTTGGACACCCTTTAGGTTATATTGCATCTGATATTTACGCTCGTTACAAACGACATAAAGGTTTTAATGTACTGCATCCACAAGGATATGATTCTTTTGGATTACCGGCTGAACAATATGCTATTCAAACGGGTCAACACCCAGCAAAAACTACTGAAGAAAATATTAAAACATACCGTCGTCAATTGGATCAAATTGGATTTTCTTTTGATTGGTCTCGAGAAGTACGAACATCAAATCCTGAATATTACAAATGGACTCAATGGATTTTTACTCAATTATTTGATTCGTGGTATAATAAAGATTCTGATAAAGCAGAAGATATTTCTTCATTAATTTCCATATTTAAAAAAGAAGGAAATTTAAAAATAAATGCAGAAGCTGATGATGAAATTGAAGTGTTCACTGCTGATGAATGGAAAGCTTTCGAAAAAGTAAAACAAGAACAAATACTATTAAAATATAGATTAACATTTTTGTCTGACACGGAAGTAAATTGGTGCCCAGCACTTGGTACAGTGTTAGCAAATGATGAAATTATTAATGGAGTTTCAGAGCGTGGAGGACATCCTGTAGTTAGAAAAAAAATGACCCAATGGTCTATGCGTATTTCTGCTTATGCACAACGTTTACTTGATGGACTTGAGTCTATTGATTGGCCTCAGCCATTAAAAGATTCTCAAACCAATTGGATTGGCCGATCTCAGGGAGCTATGGTAACCTTTAAAGTCGATTCTTCAACATTGACAGAAAATACTGAGGTAAAATTATCTTATAAAGTCTTAGAAGAAATAAAAGAAGTCAGATTAAATTTATCAAAATCAGAATCTGTTCTTTGGAATAAATTAAAAGGAAAAAAAGGTGCTATAAAATTTAGAAAAAAATACACTATTGGTTCTTTTTTGGTAGATTATGTTTGTTTATCAAAAAATATCATTGTTGAATTTTCAGGAAAAGAAGATGAAAAGGTTAGAACTGCATATTTCAATGAAGAAGGTTTTAATGTTCTATATGTTACTAATGAAGAGGTAGAGAAAAATGTTGATGAAGTTATTTCTAAAATAAATAATGCTATTCAATTTTCGATTGAAATTCCAAAAACAACAAAAGAGAGTATTTCTACTAAACAAACAGAATATGAAATTTCTGTTTTTACAACAAGACCTGATACTATTTTTGGAGTTAGTTTCATGACTTTAGCTCCAGAGCACGAATTGGTTTCTAAAATAACAACTGCTGGTCATAAAACTGAAGTTGAAAACTACATAAGAGCCACAGCTAAAAGGTCTGAAAGAGATAGAATGGCAGATGTAAAAACTATTTCAGGAGCTTTTACAGGGGCTTACGCAATTCATCCATTTTCAGGAGAAAAGGTTCAAATTTGGATAGGAGACTATGTTCTGGCTGGATATGGAACGGGTGCTGTAATGGCTGTTCCGTGTGGAGATCAAAGAGATTATGATTTCGCAAAACATTTTAAAATTCCAATACCTAATATTTTTAAAGATGTTAATATTGACGAAGAAGCTCATACAAATAAAGAAGGAACTACAATTTCAAATTCTGATTTTCTGAGTGATTTATCTTATAAAAAAGCTTTAAAACTATCTATTTTTGAATTAGAAAAACAAAAAATTGGTTATGGAAAAGTAAATTATCGTTTACGTGATGCTGTCTTTAGCAGGCAACGCTATTGGGGAGAACCTTTCCCAGTTTATTATAAGAATGGAATGCCTCAAATGATTGAGACAAAATATTTGCCAATTGTTTTACCAGAGGTTGAAAAATATCTACCTACTGAGGATGGAAAACCGCCGCTAGGGAATGCTACAGAATGGGCTTGGGATTCTCGTGCTAAGAAAGTAGTATCGAATAAAAAATTAAAAAATAAAACAGTATATCCTTTAGAATTAAATACCATGCCAGGTTGGGCAGGAAGTTCATATTATTTTAATCGTTATATGGATCCACATAATAAAGCTGAGTTTGCTTCTAAAGAATCTTTAGAATATTGGAAAGAGGTAGATTTATATATAGGTGGGTCAGAACACGCAACAGGACACCTGTTATATGCACGTTTTTGGCAAAAATTCTTATTCGATAAAGGATTAGTTCCTGTAGATGAGTTTGCAAAAAAGCTCATTAATCAAGGAATGATTTTAGGGACAAGTGCTTTTGTTTATAGAGAAGAGGGTACTCGTAAGTTTTATTCAAAAGGTTTAATTCAAGACAAAAAAGTTCAACCTATTCATACAGATGTTTCTTTTGTAAACTCATCTGATGAGTTAGACATTGTAGCATTTAAAAAATGGAGAGAAGAATTTAAAGATGCAGAATTTATTACTGAAGAAGATGGAACTTTTAAAGTTTCTAGGGAGGTAGAAAAAATGTCTAAATCAAAATATAATGTTGTTAATCCAGACAATATTTGTGCAGAATATGGAGCAGATAGTTTACGTTTGTTTGAGATGTTTTTGGGACCTCTAGAACAAGCTAAACCCTGGAAAACATCTGGTATTTCTGGGGTACACTCATTCTTGAAAAAATTGTGGAAATTGTTTTACAATGGAGAAGAACTTTCTATTTCAGATGCTGAGCCATCAGCAGAAGAATTAAAAACATTACATAAAACTATCAAAAAAGTAGAAGAAGATATTGAAAACTTCTCATTTAACACATCCGTCTCAACTTTTATGATTGCTGTTAATGAGTTAACCGCACAGAAATGTAATAAACGAGATATTTTAGAACCACTACTGTTACTAATCTCACCTTATGCACCCCATATTGTTGAAGAATTATGGAATAAACTAGGGCATGAAGTATCCATTTCAACAGTAGATTTCCCAATTTTTGAAGCCAAATATTTAGTAGAAAGTTCTAAGAATTATCCAGTTTCTTTTAATGGGAAAATGAGGTTTACACTAGAATTACCATTAGATATGTCTAAAGAAGACATAGAAAAAACTGTTATGGCACAAGAAAAAACTCAGGCCCAATTAGCAGGAAGAATTCCTAAAAAAATTATTATTGTTCCTGGAAAAATCATAAATATTGTAGGGTAATTCAAAAAAAAACAAATTTATTTATAGCTGGTGTAATTTATTTACATCAGCTTTTTTTTTGAATTTCTTTATGTATCTTGTTTGACACTTATTAATTTTAAACTTTTAGTATTCGATATTGTTTTTAGAATGCTCTTACAGGGACTATAAACTAATACTGATTTACAAATACATTGAAAAACTTTAACAACATATCATTAAGAATTAGAATCTTTATTGTAATGATTTTGCTAATTTTTTTAGCATCTGTATTAATTATAGGTGTAACCATTTATCAATATAATAAACAAACCGTAGATTATAATGTTAGTCGATTTGGGAGAAAGGAGGAAACCTTAAAAAAAGAATTAAATATCCAATTATATCAACGTTCAAATATAGCTGTTACAACTGATAATCTTCAAACGATATTTCAAAATGCTATTTATGAGATTGCATACGTTCACAATTTAGAAATCACAATGTATGATCTGAGTGGTACAATGTTAAAAACTTCAGTTCCTTTTGGATTAAAAGATTCTATACCTTCCAACTTGTCTATTTCAAAAGTTTCTCAATTAAAATTAAGTAAAGACTCTAGAGTTTTTGAAGTTGTAGAGAATAATAAAATTAAAATTGAAACCTCATATACATATATTCTTGATTCAATTTCTAATAGAATTGGTGTTCTAAAGTTAGAATTTAATCAAGATAACACTATCCAAGAATATGAACTTCAGGTTTTTTTAACGCGCTTAATTCTTGTGTACTTGTTTATGCTTTTAATATCGATAATGTTAGCTTATTTTTTATCGAGTTATATCACTAGATCTATTAAGAATATTACTGATAAAATGAAACACACCAGGCTAAATGAGAGGAATGAAAAGATTGTGTTGAGTTCAGCCAGTGCAGAGATTGGAATACTAGTAGATGGCTACAACAATATGATCGATGAGTTAGAAGAAAGTGCAGTAAAATTAGCAACAAGCGAACGTGAACAAGCTTGGCGGGAGATGGCAAAACAAGTTGCTCATGAAATTAAAAATCCACTTACGCCTATGAGGCTTTCTGTTCAAAGTTTTGAGAGAAGATTTGATATTAATGATCCAAATATCAAAGTAAAATTAAAAGAATATAGTAATACATTAATACAACAAATAGATGTGATGAGCTCAATTGCAGAAGCCTTTTCTGATTTTGCAAAAATGCCAAAGCAACGAAAAGAAAAAATAGAAATTATTGGTGTTGTAAAAATGGCTCTTGATATATTTAGCGAAGATTATGTTGAATATCATCCTGAAGAAGAAGAAGTGTTTGCAAATTTAGATAAAACACAATTGATTCGAATAGTGACTAACTTAGTCAAGAATGCAAAGCAAGCAGTTGAAGAAGTAAAAAATCCTAAAATAGTTGTCAAGGTTTTTTTAAAAAATAAGAAAATTTTTATAGAAGTTTCAGACAATGGAAAAGGAATAAAAGAAGAAGTAGAACACTTAATTTTTGAGC
>CAJXSU010000073.1 GCA_913061465.1 uncultured Flavobacterium sp. | reverse complement strand
GCTCAAGACTTTTCAGGAAGAGCTACCTACAAGACACACAGAAAATCATCATTTAAATTAGATAGTACTACCATGGCTGCAAATCCAGGGATTCAAGAACAAATGGAGGCTCAAATGAGAAAAATGTTTCAAAAGACGTTTACACTAGATTTCACCAAATCAGAATCTATGTATAAAGAAGAACAAGAATTAGATGCTCCCAAAGGGCCATCAGCTAATGGTGGTGCAATGTTAGTAGTAATGAACGGAAATGGAAGTTCAGATATATTATATAAGAATATTTTAGAAAAAAGAATGGCTATTAAAACAGATTTAATGGGAAAGATATTTTTAATAAAAGATAATCTTATTAGTTATGACTGGGAATTAACAGGTGAAACAAAAAATATAGGAAATTATACCTGTTACAAGGCAGCATATGAAATAGAAGAAGATGATATTATAATAGATATGATAGATGGTGAGGTTAAAGAGGTAAAAGAAACAATAAAAAGAACCATAGTTGCTTGGTATACCACAGATGTTCCGGTTAGTAATGGGCCAAGTAATTATGGAGGTTTACCCGGTTTAATATTAGAAGTTAATGATGGGAATGAAACAATTATGTGTTCAGAGATCGTTTTAAATCCAAAAGAAGTCAAAGAAATAAAAGAACCTATCAAGGGAAAAATAGTAACTCGTAAAAAGTTTGATGAGATTTCTTTAGAAAAAACGAAAGAGATGATGAATCGATACAGGAGTAGAGACGGTAAAGGGATTGAGATTAAAATTGGTGGCTAGAAAATATTTTTATTTTATTTCTTCGAATAAAGTAAACTTTTAAGTTTTTTTTAAGTCTTATAGTTTTTTAATAAAATTACTTTTACATTAATTAAACATAAAACTATGAAACAACTAACTACCCTAGTATTACTTTTATTCACAATGGTTACTTTTTCTCAAAAAAAGTTCGAAGGTAAAGCTACCTACATGTCAAAAAGAACTATTGATATGTCTCGGTTTGATAAAATGAGTGAGCAGCAGAAAAAACAAATGAAAGCGCGTTTCAAAAATTTTTTAGAGAAAACATATACACTTAGTTTTAATAAATCTGAATCATCATTCAAAGAAAACGTATCTCTTGATGCTCCTGGTACTTCAGGACCAAGTTGGGGTAGAAGCAATGGCCAAGGCTCTATATATAAAGACCTCAAATCAAAAGAAATGATTGAGGATGTAGAGCAATTTAGCAAACGTTTTAGAGTCCAAGAAGATATGGAATTACCCAAATGGGAAATGTCTGGAGAAACAAGACAAATAGGACAGTATACTTGCTATAAAGCAACTATGATAAAGATAGACAAGGAAATAGATTGGGGAAGTATTTTTGGCAGAAGAGGTAGAGGTGCTAAAAAGAAAGATTCTACCCAAACAAACCAAGCCAAGCCACCAATAAAAACTCAATTAGTTACCGCATGGTATACTCCACAAATCCCTGTAAGTGCTGGACCTGAAAGATATTGGGGCTTACCGGGTTTAATTTTAGAAATTAATGCAGGAAGAACCACAATGTTATGTACAGAGATTGTTATTAATCCAGAGAATGCTATTGAAATTAAAAAACCTTCCAAAGGGAAAGAAGTTTCTAGAGATGATTATGACATAATGATGAAAAAGAAATCAGAGGAATTGAGAGAGCAATTTCAGAACAGAAGAGGTGGAGGAAGACGATTCTAATCAAAGAAAATCAAAAAAATGAACATTAAAAAGATACTTACACTAGTCATTTTCATGACTACTTTAATTGCCAATGCCCAAATTGAATTAAGTGGTGTTGTTAAAGACAGTATTGGTCCAATAGAAATGGCAAATGTAATCGCCCTAGACACTGTCGCTAAAAAAATTGTTTCTTATGGCTTTACAGATGTCAATGGACAATACAAACTAGACTTACAAAAAAACAAGACCTATAACATTAAGATTAGCTACATAGGGTTAAAATCTGTTGATGATTTTGTAAAAACAACAGATGCAGATCTAGTTAAAAACTACAAAATGTCAAATGACAACATGTTAGATGAAATTACAATTGTATCTAAAATGCCAGTCAGAATTGAGGGAGATACTATTATTTACAATGCAGATTCATTTAAAAATGGATCTGAGCGAAAGCTTGAAGATGTACTAAAAAAATTACCAGGCGTTGAGGTTAATGATGCTGGTGAAATTGAAGTGGAAGGTAAAGTTGTAGAGAAAATAATGGTAGATGGGAAAGAGTTTTTTAGTGGTGATACTAAACTGGCTACAAAGAATATTCCATCTAATGCAGTTGACAAAATACAGGTATTAAGAAATTATGGAGACGTAAGTCAACTAAGTGGAGTACAAGACAACCAAGACAGGGTAGCTATTAATATTAAACTTAAGGAAGGGAAGAAGAATTTCTGGTTTGGTGATGTTACTGCCGGGTTAGGAAATGCTACAAATGACGATTTATATCTTTTTCAGCCAAAATTATTTTATTATACTCCAAAATACACCATTAATATTATAGGGGATCTCAATAATCTTGGTGATGTTGTCCTAGATAGAAATGACATCAGAGGTTTTGGTGGCGGATTTAGAAGTCAAAGTCCATCAAACGGAACAAATTTGAGTCTAGGAAGTGCAGGTTTAGGATTTTTAAACGCAAATTCAAGAAATGCCAATCGAATAGAAACCAAATTAAGTGCGATAAATTACAGTTACTCACCAACTGAAAAATTAGATTTAAGTGGGTTCTTAATATGGTCTAGCAATAGCAACGGTCAAAAAAATAATACCACACAAAGTTTTAATGATGACCCTTCTAGAAATGATTTTGTTCAAAGCCTAACAGATCAATTTAGCAACACAGGTTTGTTTAATTTTAGAAGTATTTACAAGAAGAACTTCAATAGCCAAGTAAATTATGATGTAACTGGAAGATTTTCTAACGAACGAAGAACAGATAATGTAAACTCGCAAGTATTGAGTGATATTTCAGAATTAGAAAAATCTACACCTTATAAAATTAATCAGAGTTTAAGTTATTTTTATACCATCAATGAAAAAAATATTCTTGCTTTGGAAATGAAACATCTTTTACAAGATGAAGATCCATTTTATGTAGCATTATTAGAAAATGATCCTTTAAACAATAATACTCCAGAAGCTGATGGTTTTGATAGTACAGCAAACGTATTAGGTTTAGATACAGGCCTAGATTTATATGAGTTAAATCAAAATAGACGGGTGAAATCTAATCAATTAGATGCAAAATTAGACTACTATTATATATTAAATGAAAAAAGTAATTTAAATATTGTCGGGGGTACTATATTAAGCAAACAAAATTTTGATTCTAGATTCTTTCAGGTTTTAGATAACCAGGGAACAACCTTAGATCCAATTCCTACCTTTGGAACAGGTTTACAGACTACTAATGATATAGAATATAAATTCTCAGACTTATACCTAGGATTAAGATATCGCGTTAAGTCTGGTATTTTTACTTTTAGTCCAGGGTTTACAGCGCATACTTACAATACAAATAATTCACAATACGGCACAGATTTCTTTAAAGAGACGTTTCAAAAATTCTTACCTGAGTTTAAAATGATCATGCAATTTAAACGAAGTGAAAGCTTGACTTTTGACTATAGACAACAGGTTAATTTTACAGACGTAAATCAATTGGCTAAAGGGTTGGTAGCTAATGGTTACAATGCTTTTTTTGCAGGAAATTCAGAAGTAATGAATGCGAGTATTCATAATGTAAGTTTATTTTATAGGAGTTATAATTTATACAATGCAAGCAATGTTTTTGCTAGAGTAGCCTATACGAAAACAATAGATCAAATTAGTACAGACTTTAATTTTGTGCCTGGGTCTGTGGTATCGTTTAGAACTAACTTAAATTCTCCTTTTGATAACGAAACACTTTCTGCTTTTGGTCGTGTAGGAAAAACATTTAAAAAAATAAGAACTTCTCTAGGAGGTAATTTCACCTATTCTAAAAGCTTTCAATTTTTACAAGGAAATGTAAATGAAAACCTACTATATAACCATTCTTATAATACAAGTATAGGAACTAATTTTACAAAAGCACCTAATGTGAGTTTGAAATATCGAGTATCTTTTACAGATCAAATTAGTGGAAACAGAGATGATTTTAACACGGTTACTCATGTTCCATCCTTAAACTTTGATGCTTACATATGGGATTCATTAACCTTTAAAAGTGATTTCTCTTTTAACGAAGTAAAACAAGATGGCAACGTAACTAATTCATTCAAAATTTGGGACATGACACTTGCTTACAGAAAAAACAGAGATGCTAAATGGGAATATGAGTTAATAGGGAGTAACTTATTAGGAACAGATTCTAGAACTAGTGTGAATGTAAATAATATTTCACGTTCTATAAATGAAACATTTATTCTGCCCAGGTTTGTGAGCCTTAGATTACGTTATCAATTATAAATAATTTAAAAATATTTTTTACAAAAGCCTTTCTATTTTGAAAGGCTTTTTTTATTTTGATTTGTATTTTAGCAGTATGTCAGTAGCTACCTCAAAAACATTTTTTTCAGCTTTTTTAAAAACCTTAGGATTGCTCTGGGGTTTTATTTTAACAGGTCTTTTTTTAGACAGCAATTTAATGCAACAATGGATTACTGAACCTCAATGGATTGCAAATAGTGTGATGTTTATCGGTTTCTTTCTGTGTTTTAAGAATGTAACTCCTAGAATTAAAGAACAAATGATTACAGCAGTTATTATTGCTGTTTTAGGCGAATACTTGTTTTCAATAGCATTAGGAATGTATACTTATCGCTTAGAAAATGTGCCACATTATGTTCCGCCCGGTCATGCATTAGTATATGTTGGGGTTTTGTATTTTACAAAAACAGCTTTTACGAAGCTTCACAGACATTTGTTAGAGAAAATTTTTACAATTATTGTGCTTGTTTATGCTGCTGTATTTTTGATTTTTGAGAATGATATTTTTGGTTTTTTGATGACCACACTCACTTTATTAGTCTTAAGAAAAAGACCTAGAGAGCGTCTGTTTTATTTGAGTATGTATCTCACAGTTGCTTACCTAGAAATTGTTGGAACCAATTTTTTCTGTTGGGAATGGCCAAGTTCCGCCTTTAATGTTTTTTCTTTTTTGCCAAGTGCTAATCCACCAAGTGGAATTAGCTTCTTTTACTTTGGATTAGATTTAGGGTGTCTGTGGTTGTATAAAAAACGTCATAAAATCGCTTGGAATCGCATGAAAAATCAACGATTATTGAGACTTAAATAAATAAATTTAGAGCTCAAAGGCTTCCTTAACTTTATCTACATAATCTAACTTTTCCCAAGTAAAGGTTTCTACTTCTCTAGAAATAGTTTCACCCATAGGGTTAGAAAATGTAACTGTTTTGATTTCTGAGGTTCTCCCCATATGTCCATAGGCAGCAGTTTCCGTATAAATAGGTGTTCTTAGTTTTAGTCTTTGCTCAATAAAGTAAGGTCGCATATCGAAAATAGTTTCTACGATCTTGCTAATTTCACCATCGGTCATTTCTATATTAGCTGTTCCATAAGTTTCAACATTAATACTCGTGGGTTCTGCTACACCAATAGCATAGGAAACTTGAACCAACACTTCTTTACACAAACCAGCAGCTACTAGGTTCTTGGCAATATGCCTAGTAGCATAGGCACCAGATCGATCAACTTTAGAAGGATCTTTTCCTGAGAATGCGCCACCTCCATGTGCTCCTTTTCCTCCATAGGTATCTACAATAATCTTTCTACCTGTTAATCCTGTATCTCCATGAGGTCCTCCAATCACAAATGTTCCAGTAGGGTTAATATGGTAGGTAATATTATCTGTAAATAATTGTTGTAAATGACTTGGTAATTTAGCAACAACTCTAGGGATTAAAATAGTTTTGATATCAGATTCAATTTTAGCGAGCATCACTTCATCATTTTCATGAAAATCATCATGTTGTGTGGAGAGCACTATGGCATCAATTCTTTGAGGTTTATTATCATCAGAATATTCAATAGTTACCTGAGATTTTGCATCAGGACGTAAATAGCTAATTTCACTATTTTCTCTCCTCAATTCAGCCAGTTCAATTAGCAATCGATGTGATAATTCTAATGCTAATGGCATGAAGTTTTTAGTTTCGTCGGTTGCATACCCAAACATCATTCCCTGGTCTCCAGCACCTTGCTCTTCTTTAGAGGCTCTGTCTACTCCTCGATTTATATCTGGTGATTGTTCATGTATAGCTGAAAGTACCCCGCAAGAACTTCCATCAAACATGTATTCACTTTTAGTATAGCCAATTTTATTGATAACATCTCTAGCAATCTTCTGAACATCTAAATAGGTTTTAGATTTTACTTCACCAGCCAGAATTACCTGTCCTGTAGTAACCATAGTTTCGCAGGCAACTTTAGATTCAGGGTCAAAGGCTAAAAAATTATCAATTAAAGCATCAGAAATCTGGTCTGCAACTTTATCTGGGTGTCCCTCAGAGACAGACTCTGAAGTAAATAAATATGACATATATTTTCGATTAAATTATAAAGGAAAATCTAGTCTGATTGGTCGTCAAAAGTAGTAGTGAATTACTGCTTTAGCATTTTTTGTTTTCTGAAATTTCAGGACAAAGAGGTTGCAATCAGTCAAATTTTTCCTCCAATTAAAGAACAAATTTACACTTTATATACATAACGGACACTTAAATATAAATTTATTTCACAGAGAATCCATTTAAATAATAGACACTTTTGTAAATAATTAAATTTAATGGGTGAATAATTACGAAATAGATAAAAATTTAAAATAAAGTGTTTAATATTTGGATAATAAACTTTTCTGACTGAATATTTGTACATCAAAAGTTCAAATACTTATTGAATATTGTTATCAAGAAAGGTTGAGGGATTAGACCCATTGATGCCTTAGCAACCCTTTGTTTTTTTACTAAAAAAAATAAAGAAGGTGCTAAATTCTACTTTATGCCACTTACTATTTTTAGTAAATAGGGTATATAAGATAGATAACTCAAGTAAAATTACATACTGTAATTTTCTATGATTTCTTTTTAACATTTTTCTTATAAGCAACTCTTTTAGAGTTGGTTTTTTTGTCTTTTAAATATAAATTATTTAATCATTCAAACTAGAAAAATGAGTACACAAAAATTTTCAACAAACGCTTTACATGCGGGGCATGACGTAACACAAACAGCAGGAACTAGAGCCGTTCCTATTTATCAAACATCTTCGTATGTTTTTAACAATTCAGAACATGCGGCCAATCTTTTTTCATTAAAAGAATTAGGGTTTATTTATACCCGTTTAAACAATCCAACCAACCAAATTTTACAAGAACGTTTAGCCACATTGGAAGGAGGTACAGGAGCTGTTGTTTTTGCTTCAGGTTCTGCAGCAATTGCAACAGGTTTATTAACCTTACTAAAATCAGGTGATCATATAGTAGCTTCTAGCAGTTTATATGGTGGAACTTTTAATTTATTAAATGTGACCTTACCTAGATTAGGGATTACAACAACTTTTGTAGATGCTTCTGATCCTGATAGTTTTGCTGAAGCTACTCAAGAAAACACAAGAGCTTTCTTTGTAGAATCTCTTGGAAATCCAAAGTTAGATGTACTAGATTTGGAAGCTATTTCTGAACATGCAAAAGTTGCTAGAGTTCCCTTTATTGTAGATAATACAGTGGCAACACCAGCATTGTTAAACCCAATTAAACATGGAGCAAACATTGTAATTCATTCGCTTACAAAATATATTGGAGGACATGG
>CAJXSU010000072.1 GCA_913061465.1 uncultured Flavobacterium sp. | reverse complement strand
TACTCTCCGAATTAGAAAATTGGACCAAAGAATTAGGACTTAGCAAATGCATTTTGTTTATGGGAGTTAACCAACCGGAAGCCATGAAGTTGTATTTAAGAAATAACTTTTCTGTGATAGAAAACTATGGAAAACTAAAAGACATTCCGGATAGTATTTGTCTTGCTAAAACGTTACTCTAACCCAAATAGATAGAAACGCTTGATAGTAATACCTTATATTTGTTTTCTAATTACTAAAAAACCCATCATGAAAAAAATTGTACTCTTTAGTTTTGTAACAATCTTACTTATGGGCTGTGACGAAAATTCAGAAAATCTTCCTGCACCAAATTATACTATAGAAGGTAAGTGGTTAATAGAAGGGACTATTCCTGCTGGAAATACGATGTATCTCTATGAAGATGGTGTCCGTTACACCTATTATTGTGTAGCAGACGAATGTAATGCTTTATACAATTCATACGAGGCTGCTGATGGAAATCATCTTCCATTAACGAATCCTTACACATTTGAAAATGACACACTTACTCTTGATTTACACTTTGGCAATGAATTAATTACCCCAATTACATTTGAATGTGATGGTGGAGAGGCTATTTTTGAAACAACCGGATATAGTTTATTCCGGTTAAATTCTGGTTGCAATTAAACAGCACTTTTGAGTAAAGCTTGGAATCATATCTCAAATAACTTCTACAGGCCTTTTGACAAAGATAACATCCCAAAACCAGCGGTTGTTGCTATTACAGGTGATTTGATAGAGAAAATGAATAGGCTTCATCTTCTTTAAAAATAACATACATGAGTCTTAAAAAAAACACTTAATTTAGATTCATTTATCTTTAAGAGTCTATACATGAAAACAAATCATTGGTACGAACGAATCCCGCATGCAGTAACCATGCTGTTTATGATTATTGTTTTTGTAACCCTATTAACCTATATCATTCCTGCAGGCGAATTTAAACGTGTATTAATAGAGGGAAGAAATCGAGTTATTCCTGGATCTTACAGTATTATTCCTAGTACGCCTATCGGTTTTTTACAAATGTTTAAAGCCATTCCTTTAGGATTTAAAGCGGCCATAGAAGTAATGTTTGTGGTGTTTTCTGGTGGAATTATGTTTGGTGTGATGGAAGAAACCAAGGCCATAGAAAATGCTGTAGGTACTTTTGTCCATACAATTGGACGAGAAAAAAAATACTTAGCAGTTGTTCTCATGACATTCATATACGGTGCTTTAGGTGTTTTTGTTGGATATGAACACAACATCGCTTTAATCCCTATTGCAGCTGTAGTAAGTTTAGCTCTAGGAGGAGACTTGGTTTTGGCTGCAGGAATTTCTGTTGGTGCGGTAACCCTTGGTTTTGGTCTTTCTCCCATAAATCCATATACAGTAGGCATAGGACATAAAATTGGAGAATTACCATTATTTTCTGGAGCTTTATTACGAAGTATCTTGTGCTTTTCTGCCTTAAGTTTTTTAGCTTTTTACAATGTTAGATACTTAAAGAGAATTTCTAAGAATCCTGAGAGCAGACTAGGAAAAGGGTTAAATGAAGATGGAATTGTACTTTCTAAACCTTTAACAGAGTATTCAATTTCAATAAATAATTGGTTGGTTATAAGTACTTTTATTATTGGTTTAGGGGCTATTTTGTATGGTGTTTTTAATCTAAATTGGTATATCAACGAAATATCTGCCATCTTTTTAATGGTTACCATAGCTACTGGGATTATAGCAGGAATGAAAGGAACTAGAATAAGTGAAACCGTTTTAAAATCTGTTGCCTACGTAGCACCTGGAGCGTTTATGGTTGGTTTTGCTACCACCATTAAAGTATTGATGGAAATGGGCCACATTAGCGATACCATTTCTTTTCATTTATCTGAGGTGTTAAAAACATTGCCCCTGTATTTATCTGCTGTTGGAATGTCTATTTCTCAAAGTATCATCAACTTTTTTATTCCTTCTGGAAGCGGCCAAGCACTAGCTACCCTCCCTGTGATGTTGCCTCTTGGAGAAGTGATTGGACTTACAAGGCAAACCACTATTTTAGCGTTTCAAATTGGTGATGGAATTTCTAACCTTATAAACCCAACTCTTGGTGGATTAATTGCCATGTTAAGTATGTGTCGTGTTCCATTAGATAAATGGTTGCGATTTATTTTTCCTGTTGCAATAATTGTATTTTTGCTCTCGGCCATCTCTTTAATTGTAGCAGTAACTATTGGCTATCAATAATATGAAAGTAGAAGATATTTTAGCGAAATTGGTTAGTTTCCCAGTTTTAGGGGGAGATAGTAATCTTGAAATTATTCATTGGATACAAAATTACATTGAATCCTTTGGGTTAGAAACTACTCTAGTACCCAATGAAGAAAAAACTAAAGCTTCTTTGCATTGTAGAATTGGACCTTCTGTAGACGGTGGGGTTATATTATCTGGCCATACAGATGTTGTTCCAGTTAAAGGACAAGTCTGGGATTCTGATCCATTCACACTCACAAAAAAGGATGGCAAATTATTTGGAAGAGGAAGTGCAGATATGAAAGGTTTTATTGCCTGTTGCTTAGCTTCACTACCTATACTTATTAAGGCAGATTTAAAACAGCCTATTTACTTTGCTTTTAGTTATGATGAAGAAATTGGGTGTTTAGCAGCTCCAGAACTCATAGAACATATTAAAAAAACCTATTCTGAAAATGCCAAATATGCCATTATTGGTGAACCTTCTTCACTGGTTCCTGTCATTGGGAAAAAAGGAGTATGCTATGTACTAACCGAAGTAAATGGTTCTGCGGGTCACAGTAGTGGAATCCATAAAGAAATTAGTGCCATTCATGAAAGTACACGTCTAATTATGTGGTTAGAAAACAAAATGAAAGAATTATCTCATGCTACCCAGGATCATCGATTTGAGCCACCACATTCTACTTTGCATGTAGGTCAAATTAGTGGTGGTGTAGCAACAAATATTGTTGCTGACTATACACGTTTTGAATGGGACGTACGCGTAATTCCAAAAGATGATATTGAGGCCATTTTTAATGATTATTTTTTATTTTGTAAAGAACGTGAGTTAGAGGTAAGAAAACTATTTCCCGGTTTTACCATTTCAAATACATTTGTTCACCCACCAGTGCCAGCACTAGATACTAAAGAAACTGATGCTATTGTTGCATTAACTCAAAAGATTTCAGAACAAAATTCATGGAAAACCGTTGCTTATGCTGCTGAAGCTGGGCAATTTCATGAGGCTGGCTACCAAAGTATTATTTGTGGGCCTGGATCTATAGAACAAGCACATAGAGCCAATGAATATACGACACAAGAACAACTTGACAACTGCGTTAAAATGTTGCAAAAATTAGTAATTGAATTTTCAATTTAAATTAGTAATGTTTATTTTTATAAGGATTTATAAAAAAACAATGAAAAAAATACTTTTAAATGTTACTCTTCTAATATTAGTTATCAGTAGTTGTAAGAATGATGACGGCAAAGATTATGATAATTCAGAAGGGTGTTATTCTAATACCAATTCACAAACAATAGTTCATGACGGCATGAATAGAGAATATATTCTATATGTCCCGAATTCATATGATGGAACATCTTCTGTTCCACTAATGCTTAATTTTCATGGTTTTGGAGGAAGTGCAAGTCAATTTATACAAGAAGCAGATATGAGGGCAGAGGCAGAATTAAACTCGTTTATTTTAGTATATCCCCAAGGCAGTTGCTTAGATGGCTCTTCACATTGGAATCCTTGCCCCATAGATGGAGATAATAAAAGTTCAGCCGATGATTTAGGGTTTGTTGAAGCTATGGTTAATGAGATTTCATCTCAGTACAATCTGGATATGGAAAGAATTTATGCTGCTGGATACTCCAACGGAGGTATGATGGCTTATGGGCTTGCAAATTATAAAAGTAATCTAATTGCTGCAGTAGCCTCTGTTTCTGGATCTATGCTTGACTGTTTAGGAAATACAAGCCATCCAATGCCTGTCCTACATCTTCATGGAACTAACGATGGTGTTATCGCCTATGATGAGAGTAGTAATGATTACAACTCTGTGCAAAGCACATTAGACTATTGGACAAGTTTTAACAATACAGTTTCTACACCTACCATAAATATTGATAATACTAGTGGAATGACCATTGAACATTTTGTATATGATCAAGGAGATAATTCGGTTTCTGTTGAGCATTATAAATATATTGGCGGAGACCACGTATGGTTTAACGAAACCTATCAGGGTCAAAATGCTTCTAAATTAGTTTGGAATTTTATGTCTAGATATGATATTAATGGGTTGAGGTAAAACTAATCTCTAAAAAGAGATAAGGGCATGCTATTTTAATTTCTTCACAAAACCAGAGTATGGTAATGGTTATACCTCCTCTTTATAAACAACATTATACTTCCTTGAAATAAATTTTCTTGATAAACCTTTATAAAGTGTTTGAAAAGAAAAAATTCATAACCAATTAAGCCCCATTCATATTACCATTTCTGCCTTTCTGTAGTTTCTTAACTAGTCTTAACTTTATTAACGCTATAAATGCCCATATTTGATTATTGAAAGTGTCAATAAAACCTGTATCAAGTTTTCAGTTTTGATATGGATTTGTTAAATTAGATTTTGTAATATTATCCTCAGTTAATTTATATTTCAGAGGCATTAATCAATTATCTTATTTATGGGCTTTATAAACAATCCAATATATGTTTTAACTGTATTAAGCCTTGTGGTTATTTTAGGTGTTTATGTTGGTAAAACTAAACTTGGTAAACATCTTGGAGCAGCGTTACTAATTATCATTTTTACAGCCCTACTTGCCAACTTGAAAGTGATTCCGTCAGCATCAACAAGCATTCCATTGTATGATGGTATTTTTACCTACGTTGCTCCGATTTCTATTTTTTACTTATTACTAAATATCCATTTATCGTCTATCAAAAGAGCAGGAATACCAATGATAGGCTTATTCATCTTAGGGTCTTTTGCAACCGCATTTGGCATTCTTGTCTCATGGTATTTATTATCCCCTGAGAACACCCTGGGTGAAGATGGTAAAATTATTGCGGGAATGCTCACAGGAACATATACTGGTGGCAGTGTAAATTTTAATGCGATTGCTTTAGAATATGGATTTCAAAAAAAAGGCGCTTTGTATGCAGGGACTATAGCCGTAGATAATGTAATTACCACTCTGTGGATCATTGTAACTCTGGCGTTTCCTATATTTCTTTCTCGTTTTTGGCCAAGTAAAACAAAAATAAAAAAAACCCAAGAAAATGAAGAATTTATTGAAGATGAAAGCATCAATTTAACATCACTTATGTGGTTGGTTTTTTTAGGTTTAGGTGCTTACTTTGTATCTGATGAATTAAAAAGGCATGTCCCTCAAGTTCCCTCTATTATAACCATTTCAACCCTAGGAATCTTATTAGCTCAAACAACATTTGTTTCTAAATTAAAAGGAAGCCATAATTTAGGATTGTATTTAGTATTTCTATTTTTGGCGGTCATTGGTGCATATTGTGAACTTACTGCTGTAATAGATCTTAAAGACCTTGGTCTTACCCTGTTTTTGTTTGCAGGTTTTTCAGTAGTCTTTCACGGTGTAATTACTATCTTAGTTGGTGGGTTTATATATCGTGATTGGGAAATGATTGCTATTGTAAGTCAAGCCAATGTGGGAGGTAGTTCTACAGCCATTGCTTTAGCAGAATCTTTTAACAGAAAAGAATTAATATTACCCGCAATTTTAGTAGGATCTTTAGGAAATGCTTTAGGTACCTATTTAGGTTTTTTAGTAATTTATATACTTTAAAATTAAAAAAATCAAATGTCAAATAAACAAGACTATAGAAGTAATGAATTAATTGATAGACTGCCTAAGCACCTTAAACAGTTTATCAAGCCTCAAAATTACGAGGATTATTCTAAAATTAACCAAGCCGTATGGAGGTATGTGATGAGGCGTTTATTAAAGCATTTAACCAAAGTAGCACATTCTTCTTATTTAGCTGGGTTAGAAAAAACTGGTGTTAGTATTGAAGAAATCCCAAACATGTATGGGATGAATAGAATTCTAAAGGAAATAGGCTGGGCTGCGGTAGCTGTAGACGGGTTTATACCCCCAAATGCATTTATGGAATTTCAAGCTTATAAAGTATTGGTTATCGCTTCAGATATTAGGCAGCTTGAAAATATTGAATACACTCCAGCACCAGATATTATTCACGAATCTGCAGGTCACGCACCTATAATTGCAAACCCTGATTATGCAGAATATTTAAGAAGATTAGGAGATATTGGCTCAAAGGCAATTCTATCTAAACATGATATGGATTTGTATGAAGCTGTCAGAAAATTATCAATCTTAAAGGAGGCTGAAGGCTCTAATGATAAAGAAATTAAGACTATAGAGCTCGAGATTCATAAGCTGCAAAACATGAAGGTAGAACTTTCAGAAATGGCACAAATGAGAAACTTACAATGGTGGACTGTTGAATACGGGTTAATTGGAGATCTTAACAAACCTAAAATATACGGTGCAGGGCTATTGTCTTCAATTGGCGAAAGTATTTCTTGTTTAAAAAGTGATGTGAAAAAAATTCCTTACACAGTTGCTGCTGCTCAACAACCATTTGATGTTACTAAGCCACAACCCCAATTATATGTTGCTTCAAGTTTTCCTCATTTAATGGAAGTTCTTGAGGAATTTGCAGATACTTTAAGCTTACGAAAAGGAGGAAAAGAAGGAATTCAGAAACTGATAGAGTCTCAAATGGTTGGAAGTATAGAGTTAACAACCGGGCTACAGGTATCTGGCAAGTTTTCTAGGATACTATTAGATGAAAATAATAAGGTTGTCTTCTATCAAACCAAAGGGTCATCAGCTCTAGCCTATAGAGAAAAAGAATTAATAGGCCATGGAATAAGTTATCATAAAAATGGGATTAGTTCTCCTTTAGGAAAGTTAAAAAACATTAAGCTTGCTATAGAAGATATGGGTCCTAATGATTTAAAAATCTATAATTTTCATGACGGGAAATGGCTTTCCTTTGAATTTGAAAGTGGTATAAAAGTAGAGGGGTTAAATATTACTGGTATTAGAAATGCTCAAGGAAAACTAATTTTAATACGATTAAAAGACTGTACTATTACTTACAAAGATGAGTATTTGTTTTTACCTGAAGACGGAATTTATGATATGATTGTTGGAAAGGATATTGTCTCTGCTTTTGCTGGTGCCGCAGATAGTAATTCATTCCCAAATTTGTATGGTGAATCTTCAACCTTAACAATTAAGCCTACAAAAAATAAGGCTGTCATAAAACTAGAAAAATATTATGGAGTGGTTCGAAATTATAGAAAAGAAAAGAAAAATAATCCTGAATTATTAAAAAACTTGTTCGAGGAAGTAACTACTTTGTACCCAAAAGAATGGCTTCTTTTTATTGAAATTATTGAACTGTCTAATGATGCAAAACTAAATCAGTTAATTAAAAACTATTTTGATGAGCTCATCTCTTTATACCCTGAATTAGATTCACTCATTTCTGACGGAATTAAACTCATAAAAAACTGATTATAAGTTAATTAATTTATCTCTCCAAATAACCAGCTGCCAAAAAAAACTTTAGAACTATTAGGTTTTTATTTACTAATTTAGTGCGTATTCAAAACTACAAGAAACACAAAATTATATTAGAAAAAATTATAATAATATAGATGAATTCGGGAAAAATAATTATAGGAAGCGTTGAGTGGTGTAGCTTTCCACAAATAAATATACCAACAATAAAAGCCAGAATAGATTCAG
>CAJXSU010000071.1 GCA_913061465.1 uncultured Flavobacterium sp. | reverse complement strand
CGCAAGGATTTTCAGAAGTAGGCGAGAACAAGCAATTACTTATAGCCATTGTTAGGTGCAGTTATTTTATTCTGTTAATCGTTTATATTGATTTTCGTATAGATTAATAGTCACTTCATTCGATTCGTACACTTTACCTTCGATAGTTATTGTGACCTTGTATTTTGTCTCTATCTTTCCTTCTACATTTATACCATTAGCCAATTCAAATTCAATTTGTTCGTATGAACCTAAAGTTTCATCATAATAACTATTACCACAGGATGATTTACCATATTCTCCGTGGGGAAGCCATTTGTCATCTATTAATATGAAACCATTTAAATTTCCAATAGTAGCATCAATTCGTGGAATTATATATGTTGAGTTTGAATCATTTTTCAAGATAGCTTTTCTGTAAATTCCGCCATACTCATTCACTCTGTATTTATTTGGTATAAAGCGAATAGTTAATCCCTCATTTTTTGGATTTAAAATTTTAGATTTATTCTTATGATAAGCACTTAATCTGTCAGATAATTTTCCTGCCAATGTCATTGATAGGGGAAAATATTCCTCATAGCTAATCTCTCCATTATTCAATTTTTCAGAAAGCTCTTTATCAGCCTTTTCCCATTTGGTCTGACTTAATGAACTTATCGATAATAGACAGCATAAAATTAAAGTTGTAACTCCTCTCATTTTTTTTAATTGCACCTAACGTGATGTGTATGGTTAGTTGCGTGATTAAGTAACTAAATTAGTAAACAAATACGGACTAGAGAAAATTCCGAAGGAATTTTCCAGATAAGCACTTACCAAAGCAATTAATTATACACCGTGTTGTGTGCAGTTTTTATTCCGCATTAAATTGTCCTTCCAAATATGAAATTTTCGGATTGTTCTTATTAACCAATATTGTTATTTGATTCTCCTTTTTTAGTTTTCCAATTTTTTCAAGAATAATTTCTCGTTCGTATTCTTCAGTTCCATATTCATACTTGTATGATAAAACACTCAAACGTTCACTTTCATATACTTTGATAATAATTGCCTCAATAGAGTCGAATTCGTTTTTATCAAAAATTATAGGTTTTGTATAGTCAACTTCTGAAATTTCAGGATTTGATTTGGAATATTTAATTTCATAGAATTCTCCAATATTAAATATTCTAGAACTTAAAGGTCGAGTTTCGTATTTTTTTCCGCTAACGCTATATTCAAGATGATTTTGTAATGTTTTATAACTGCTACTACCAACGATTCTACAAAAAGTATATTCAGTGTTATTAGAAAGTAACTCTTCTCGGTTTTCGTTAATAGAATTTTTATAAAAAAGGAAAGCACAAATAATAATTACCAGAGAAAATATTTTCAAGTAAGTATTCCTTTGTTGTTTTGGTGTAAGATTATCTTTCGGTATTTTCATTTTTTGGGCAATTGCACACAACGTGTTTGTATATGGTTTGTTGCGTGGTTTAAGCACCTAATTTAGTAAATAATTACTAACCAAGAAAGTCCGCGAGGACTTTCATAAGTATGCTAGAATTAGCAATAAATTATATACGGTGTTGCCATACGTTTTTTTATTCCGTTTTATTTAATTCAGATGTTTTCACAACAATTGTATTTCCCCAAATATCTCCTAATCGTTGATTTTTATCTGTATTTTTTATTGTTATAATTCCGATTAGTCCAAAAAAGAACATATCGATTGGGTCAAGTAAATGTCTTTTAAAAGATTCTCCAAAAGTCAGTTTTCGGTTTATCCCGTTTTTCGGAATCGCTTTTAGTCCGACTAATGAATTTCCGATTGTTGCTCCGAAACCAATTTCAAGTCCAACAGTCATAATCAGCCAAAAAATAATTGGTATTAATCCAGGCAAACCATTTAAAGAATATCCACCTTCATCATTCGGTTCTCCAAATGTGAAAATTAAAAAGAAAGTTACTCCGTAAATTATTATATAATCTACTAATCCAGCAACAAATCGATTTCCAATATTCGGTTCAGTTTTTATTTGTATAGTTTGTCTTGATTCGTTCATTTAATAATCTGTTGCAATTATAAGATTTGGTTTTTCTCCAACTTCTATTTTTCTATAATTTACAAAAGCTCCACATTCTAAAATTGCATTAAACAATTCAGGAACATTTTCTTTTAAGTATTTTCCGTTTTCAATTTGTAAAATGGTCGGTTCATCAGATAGTTCGTCAATGCAGTCAATCCAAGCATTCATATTTTCTCCATAATAATCTGGAAAGTGCATTTCTTTTTTAAATTCAGCGTGAAATGTCTTCCAATTTTTTAATCTTTTTCCTTTAATTATGAATGTTTGCATTTCGTTCTTAAATGTATGGCAACGGTTTTGTATAGGATTAGTGTGGGAGGTAGACAATGTTTGAATTGTCAGCCGAGCCACAAGCTTATACTTATTTTATGTTTTTTCCTTGTCGACTTAAAAATACTCAAATAAGAATAAGCGACACAATAAAGAAAGAGAAAACTTTGGAAGAAAAATAAAACCCCACATTAAACTTATGCGGTGTTGTACATAGTTTTTTAATGTTCCGTATATTTCAATTCTTCTAATTTTTCTTTAATTTCCTTGTCTATTTTAGCTTTAGCTGTGTAGAAAGCTAAAATTTTTAATGATTCAGGAAACGGTTGTTTTATGAAAGAATCAAAATCGATATCTGTTTTATAAATCCTTAATTGTTTAATAGCGCTTAAATTTATAATTCCAGATAATTTTTTAAAAGTCTTACAATTTATTAATTTAAAATCAGTCAGATTATTAATTTTTTTGTTAAATTCTAATTCCTCCATTTTGATTTGGTCTTCAATAAGTAGCGTTTTAAGAGAACTGAAATTCGAAATATTCTTTAAACTGTTGAAACCTCGAACTCTTATTATTTCAAGTTCTTCGATGCTGTTTTTCTCAATTTCATCTATGTTTTCTCGACCACCCAAAACAATCTTTAAGGTTTTTAATTTTTTTAAAGAATTTATAAATCCGAGTTTGACTTTTGAAATAGAGTTTAAGCCTAAATACTCCAAATTCTCTATTTGACTAACAGAGTTTATATTTTTAGCATGTCCACAAATGATTAAATGTGTGAGGTTTTTGTAATCTTTTAAATACTCAAGATTGAATGCTTTTGTTTTTGTGTCTCCAATAATTAACTCGTTCAATCTTTTTAAATTTTCTGAATTAAGAATTTCAGTTTCCTTTAGCTCATAAACACCTAAACTTAACCTTTCAAGGTTTTCTAGATATGTAATATATTCAAGATTCTCAGCTTTAGTTATACAGTCAATATACAAGGATTTAACATTCGGAATTTTATCTAGAATTTTGCAGTCAAAAACTTTTGAATAGTGACCAAAAAAGCGAATACTCAAACTCCTGTCATATTTGGAACAGAGTTTATTTAATCTGGAAAGTATTCTGTGAGAATAAATATTATCAGAAAATTGAACAATAACGTGGTCTCCGTTTTTTAATTGGTTTGCAATTAATCTTCGGTCAATTTTACTCGGATTATCTATTCTTTTTTGTCTTTTCATCAAATTATGTACAACGTGTTTGTGTAAGGAAAGTGCGTTTTAAATACTCTTATACTTTCCGATTAATAAATATAATAAATTAGAAAAGATGAAACATAGAAATAAGAACAGAATTAAGCAATTTTTTTTACACGGTGTTGTAATGCGTTTTTATTTTTTAATAACTTAATTCAATTCCGATTCCTAAACTCAATTCATTAAAGTCATTAACTTTATAATATTTTAGAAATCCATAAATTCCTTTGTACTGTTTTTTAATTTCAGCGTGATATTCGCTCAAGTTTTTATAAATCGTTGTTTTCGCAGATATAGACATTAAAAATGGTTGTCCAATCCAAGTTCTAAGTCCGAATGTCGGTCCAATGGAATTTATATTTTCGTTTTCCGACGTTTTATTATAGTCAATAGTGCTTAAGCCAACTATAGCACTAAAACGATTAAAATTAAGACTTGTTTCAACTGAATATGCAGTTAATTCTATATTATTATCATACTCCAACTTTCTCAAAGCGGAATTGATGTCAGCGTTAAAATCACAACTGACAAAAAGATGATGAAAATTCAAGTAAGCGTTAAGAAACTTATTTTCTTTTAGGTTGGTTTGGTAACCAATTCCAGTTTTAATTGTTGGCCAATTATAATTTGGTGTAAAAGAAAAGTGAATTAGTCCACCAACAGGGTTATTAACAACTCCGCTATTTAAATAAAAACCAATATGACGTTCATCAAACCAATCAATATTACAATCTTCTTTTAAGAATACTTCAATTTTTTTTTCTGTTTCTAATTTATAATCTAAAGTTTGAAATCCTAAAAATGAAAATGAAAGTATGTTTAGAGAGTCTGGAACAGAAATTTTGAAATATCCGTCAAAGTCAGTTTGGGTTCCGATTTTTGTTCCTTTAATTACAACATTTACTCCTGGAAGTGGTGTTTTGTCACTTTTTACTTTTACAATTCCGCTATACTCTTTTGATTGACAAAATGTAATTCCGCTTGTAAATAAAAATAGTAGAAGTAATGCTTTTTTCAAAATCGGTCAGTTTAATTTGAGTTCAATTTATATCAGATTTTTATTTTGAAAAAGTCATATTGAGTGAAACTATATTTTGGTTGAGTAAACGTGCTCTCAAATGCATTACAACGTGTTTGTGTAAGGAAAGTTGCGTGGTTTAAGCAATGAAGTTAGTAAATAAAACACAAACCAAGAAAATCTGCGAGCTTGCCTGCGGCAGGCAGGGATTTTCGTAAGTAGGCTTTTACCAGCAATTTTTTTTACACGGTGTTAGCACACGTTTTTTATTTTCTCCAGATTAAATATTCAACAGTCATTCCCTCTATTTGCTTTTTTTCAACAGAATAGTCGGCTGGTACGAATTCAGATTCATTCAATACTTTAAAGTTTCCTTTTAACCTATATTCAATATTTGAGCCTTTTTCAGTTGCATAAATATTATAATGCACATCAGAGTGAAAATTCAAATTTGGTCTTTTTATTATGACTGAATCAATTGCTTGTCCAACAAATATTCCATATTCATCTTTTATGATTTTGTTCTTTGTGAATAATTCTTGCACAAGATTTGTGTCATACGAGTCCATCGAAATAAAGAAAATTTCTTGTTTTAAATCATTTACCTCGTAAAGATTGAAATCTGGACCATCTTGTTGTCCAATGGATTTTATTATTTGAAAGTTTGGAAAAGCTGATTTAATTTTTTTTCCCATATTCTCATCTTTCAAATCTTTAAGATTTAGCTTTCCGAGTTTAGTTTCAGTCAATAATATTTTGGTTGCTAATACTTTTTCTGAAGTCTGTTTGGTCTCTGTTTGATTATCGTATATCTGTGTATGAATAAAAAATATTACCATAGGTAAAATCCCAATTATGACTTGCCAAACCTTATAATTAGGAAGACGTTTTGTAACGTTATTGATTCCAAACAACAAAATTCCGATTCCAATTGAAATGAAGAATATATATGTTGGCCACATTTTTTCTGTGAACATTCGAATATTCATTACAATCCCAAAGGTCAGATAAATAATTGCAAAAAGACCAAGAGGTGTTTTTATATTTTTCATTTTCTAATGTGTGCTAACGTTGTTGTGTAAGGAAAGTTGCGTGGTTTAAGCAATAAAGTTAGTGAATAAAACACGAACCAAGAAAATCCGCGAGGATTTTCGTAAGTAGGCTTTTACCAGCAATTTTTTTTACACGGTGTTGGGCTACGTTTTTATTTTTCAATCTTCTTGTTAAACTTTCTTTCCTTTATTTTTTCAAATGGTTCGTTCTTATTAAATCTATAATTGGTAATTACAGAATCTATTTTAATTTCAGTCTTTTCATTTTTTAGTTCAAGTTCTTCAAATTCTACTTTTGTTAAAACATAAGTAGAATCATTTAAAAATTTTCCATATTTATCATAATTCCACATTCCATCTCCACCAGTTCCAGCAATAATATTGTCGCTTATTAATTCATTTTTTTCATTATAAATCAAATAATGTAATTCAGAACAGCAACTTTCGTCACTTTCAATTATTGTAATAATTTTTTCCTTAATTGAATTTTTTTGAATTGAGAAATATCTAAAATTTGTTGGGTAAATATTTTCTCCATTAATTCTATCATTTTGAAAATATTCAAATAATTTTCCTTTTGTTAATGGTTTTAATTCTTTTTCTATTTTTCCAGAATACCAGTTTTGTAAATTAAACTCCACAAGGTTTTGAAATTTAAAGTTTGCTGAATCTATAAAAATAGAGTTATTTTTTTTAAATTCTTCTTTCGTTTCCACTTTTATTTCACGCACTTTCTTTTCCGAATTTACTATTGTCTTTTTAATATTTTGTTCCTTTTTTGTTTCATTTTTAGCACAACTCAAAACTAAAAATATCATTATGTAAGTTATGTTTTTCTTCATTTCTTGAATGTTGCCCAACGGTCTTGTATATGGCTCGTAGCGTTTAAATTATAAAATTATTTTCGGATTAAGCACGAGCCGAATTTTTAAATTTTTCTTATTACCTTTTTTTATCAATAAGCCAAATTTAAAAATTTGGCGGACTCGCAAATACGCCTTAACTTCGATTAATCAACTACCTAGCTATGAGCTATATACGTTGTTACCCACAGTTTTTTTAATAGTTCAGCTGATAATTATACATTGATTCAAATTTAGCTTTTATAGGTCTAAATTGATGTCCAATTCGCTCAAATTTAGGTTCAATTACAAGTTTTCCTTTTTCATTTATAAAACCCCATTTATTATTAATTTTGACTTTTGCAAGTCCGTATTTAAATCCACCCGCATCTTCAAATTTAAATTCAATGATTACTTCTCCTTTCTCATTGATAAAACCATATTTTCCATCTTTTTGAGCTCTTGCAAGACCATTATCGCTAAAATATGAAAGGTCTTCATAAAGTGGTTTAATCAAAATATTACCGATAGTGTCAGCAATGCCGAATTTGCTATTTTCTTTAAACCAAAATTTATCTTTTTGAACATATCCAAAAGAGCTGTATTTATTTGGCATTATTGTATCACCTTTTAAATTAATCTTACCTAATGTTCCATTATCCGAATTGCCAGTTACTCTGTAATTTTTATAAGTCAATCCGGGACTAACGACTGTATCAATTACTTTTCCATTTTTATCTATCAATAATTCCAAATCGCCAAAGTCAACTAATCCATTACCATTTTCAAAAGTGTCTGCATAATCGTAAAGAGTGTCGATTTGTTTTTCTCCTATATTATTTATGTAACCCCATTTACCATCTTCATTGTATTGTACCGCTACTAAATTCTCTGAAAAATCTCCAACATCATAAAAGTCAGATTTTGATATCAAATTGCCTTTCAAATCAGAGAAATTGTAGTAATCATTTATCTCTACTAACGCCAAATCGTTTTCAACGTTGCCAATAAAGTCATATTTCGCTGGAATTATAATATTACCATTTGGGCTAATTAATCCACTTTTTCCATTACTATAAAAATCGGCATAGCCATTATAAAATATTCCAACAGAGTCAAATTTTGGTTCTATAAACCATTTTCCATTTGTTTCAATATATCCATACTTTCCATTGAATTTCGCAGGCGAAACCAACTTCTCATTGTTAGCGCAACCTAAAATTGATAGAAGGATTATGATATAAATTACGGATTTCATAAATTGTGGGTAACGTGTTTGTGTAAGATTTGTTGCGTGATTTAAGTACTAAAGTTAGCAAATAAAACACAGATAGAAAGTCCGCGAGGACTTTCGTAAATTGGCTAAAACCAGCAATTAATTTTACACGGTGTTAG
>CAJXSU010000070.1 GCA_913061465.1 uncultured Flavobacterium sp. | reverse complement strand
AGCAACATATTGTTGAACACCACCCCAGCCTGTTACACAGTCTCCAACTTTAAAAGTAGGATGATTGTTTACTTTAATTACTTTACCAATAGAGCCAGAACGCATTACTTCATTAATACCTACAGGTGGGATGTATGATTTACTGTCGTTCATCCAACCACGCATTGCAGGATCCAATGAGATATAGTGATGCTGTATTAAAACTTCCCCCTCTTTAAGTGTTGGAATTGCATTAGATTCTAGATTCCATGTAGCGTCATTTGGAAAGCCAATAGGTCTTTCTTTTAATATAACTTGTTTGTTCTTCATAGTTTATATGTTAAGGTTTAATACTCTAATAATTTTTTTAATTCTTCAGTAAAACGATGCTTGGGTAAGTATTGTTTTTCTAATTCTCCCTGAAAGGGAATGGGTGTTTCTATGCTAGCCACACGTTTAACAGGCGCATCTAATGATTCAAAACAGTGTTCGTTAATTAATGCAGCAACATCGCTTGCAATACTTCCAAACAGTGAATCTTCTTGTAAAAAAATTGCTTTTCCAGTTTTGCGAACCGATTTATATATAGATGCTACATCTAAAGGTTGTAATGTTCTTAGGTCTAAAAGATCTGCACTTATTTCTGGATGTCTCTTTAAAGTTTCTAAAGCCCAATGAACTCCAGCCCCATATGATATAATAGTGACATCATCTCCTTCTTTTAAAAGGGATGCTTTTCCTAATTCTACCGTAAAATAATCATCAGAAACTTCTTGGTAAATAGAACGATACAATGCTTTGTGTTCAAAAAACAACACAGGATTTGGATCATTAATAGCTGCACACAATAAGCCTTTAGCATCTTCAGGAAAAGCAGGATATACTACTTTTAACCCCGGTGTTTTAGTAAACCATGCTTCATTTGTTTGACTGTGAAACGGCCCAGCCCCTACACCAGCACCACAAGGCATCCTTACCACTACATCAGCGTTTTGATTCCATCTGTAGTTAGATTTTGCTAATAAATTTACAATAGGATTAAATCCAGAGCTTACAAAATCTGCAAACTGCATTTCCATAACAGCTTTCATTCCATTTATAGCAGCACCATATGCAGCTGAAACTATGGCTGATTCACAAATGGGAGTATTTCTCACACGTTCTCTACCAAATTGTTCTGTAAAGCCTTCTGTTATTTTAAAAACACCACCGTATTCTGCAACATCTTGTCCCATGATAATAAGGTTATCATATCGTTTCATAGAATCACGTAAGCCATCAGATATCGCATCTATTAATCTTATGTTGCTTTTCTTATTAGAAGGTGTTATAATTTCTTGTTGATATTCTTTGAAAACATCTTTTAGTTCTGTCGCTAGATTTGCACTTAAAGAATCTTCATTAAAAGCCATCTGAAGATGTTCATTAATCTCAGCTTTTATTTCTTTGTTGGCATTATTTATCTGTAGTTCTGTAAGAATATTTTTAGAGCGAAGAAAAGTCTCGTAGTTTTTTAAAGGATCTTTTTTTGCCCAGGTATCCATTAATTCTTGTGGAACGTATTTTGTACCACTAGCCTCTTCATGGCCTCGCATTCTAAATGTTTTAAATTCTAATAATACTGGACGAGGGTTTTTTCTCATGTCTTCAGTTATATTAGAAACCTGATTATATACTTCTAAAATGTTATTTCCATTAATAATATGGCTTTCCATACCATATCCAATGCCTTTGTCTGCTATATGCTCACAATTGAATTGTTCAGAAGTTGGAGTAGATAATCCATACCCATTATTTTCTACACAAAATAATACAGGTAAATCCCAAACAGAAGCCACATTTAAAGCTTCATGGAAATCCCCCTCACTTGTACCTCCTTCTCCTGTAAAAACAGCACAAACTTGATTGTTCTGTTTTAATTTATTGGCCAAAGCTATTCCATCTGCAACACCTAATTGAGGCCCCAAATGAGAAATCATTCCCACAATATTAAATTCTTGTGTACCAAAATGAAAACTACGATCTCTTCCTTTTGTAAAACCATTCATTTTGCCTTGCCATTGAGAAAATAATCGATATAAAGGTATTTCTCTAGATGTAAAAACCCCTAGATTCCTGTGCATAGGAAGAATATATTCGTTTTTATGTAAAGCTGCAGTAACTCCCACAGAAATAGCTTCTTGACCAATCCCTGAAAACCATTTAGAGATTTTCCCCTGTCTAAGTAAAACAAGCATTTTTTCCTCGATTAATCGAGGTTTTAACATTTGAAGATATAAATTGATAAGTGTTTTTTCTTCTACACCTTTTAAATTATATTTTAAAATATTACTCATGAATTATTTTAATTCTACCTTATAGTATGACGAAAATACTATTTTCAAATTCAAATATGATTATAATTTATTTAAATTATCACCAGTGTTTTAATATGAGTTTTAATAGTATGATAATAAGTTAAATCATAAAAAAAACCTTATCATTTTTCGATAAGGTTTTTTTATAAAGTTTAATGTATTTTATTTAAAGTTCTTTAAAAATTGCATGCATCATTCTTTTTTTATCATTTATACTTTCTTCTAATGCAATCATTGTTTCAGTTCTACTCACACCAGGGATTTCGTCTATTTTGTATATAATGTCTTTTGCATCATTAGTTCCTTTTGCTCTAACTTTACAAAAAATATTATATTTCCCTGCAGTGACATAAGCTACTGTTACATTTGGTATAGCATTTAAATTTGAAATTACGTTTTGAGTCATAGATGTTTTTTCTAAAAATACTCCAACATGAGCTATAAAAGAATAACCCATTTTTTCATAATTTAAAGTTAATGTCGAACCTTGTATGATTCCTTCATCTTCCATTTTTTTAACACGAACATGAATTGTACCAGCAGAGACTAATAATTTCTTAGCAATATCTGTAAAAGGTGTTCTCGCGTTTTCAATTAAGATATCTAATATTTGATGATCTATTTCGTCAAGGATAAATTTTTTCATAATTTATAAATTATTCATATAATGTAGCAAAAGTATAAATTTAATTGAACATTTACTCTGTTTTTGTGAGAAAAATTCAAAATTTTAACGAACGAAATCGATTTCTTTATGAAAAAAATGGTTGGAAATATCGATATTTACTTTTTGAGGGATAAATTTTACTATAGAGTTTTCCAAGATTTCTTCAAATTGAAATACTTCATTTGGTTTATTTTTATACCTATTTAATACATCTCTAAAAGATGTATTGTTTTCAGGAATTTTAAAATATGAATTAAATTCACTAAAACTAGTTGTTAAACCGATGTGGTAAAGTCCTTGAAGTATGGAAATAAAAGTTAATTCTCTAACTTTTTCTCTCTGATAGTCATCCTTATAATGACCAGATTCAATAAGTACTGTCGAATAGCCTAGTTTTTGAAAATTATCACCTGTTGCAGTAGGATAAAATGTGTCTGAATACCTTCCAACATGTTTTGGAATTATTTGTTGCAATAAAGCATTCATAGCAACTATAATATTCATGGTTTTTTTTCTAGTTTTGGTTACTTCTCTTGTTTCTTCTTCTGAAGGTGCTAAAAAGGAAATAGTTGCTGGGTTATTTGTACCCTCTACACCAAAAATTGTACGTTGATCATGAAGGTTAAAACAAAATTCTGGATTAAAGTCATCAAGTATTTTTCTTAACAAAATACTTTCTTTAGCTTTTTTTTCAACAGCATCTCTATTTAGGTCTATTTTATTGGCATTGAACCTTGTGAAATATTCTGCTCCATCAGGATTGAGTATAGGTATAATTTTTATAGTACAACTCGAAAGAATCTGATGAACAATTATACTATCAGAAGTATTTAAAAAATTAATTAAATCTATGACAGATTTAGTTCCAGTACATTCATTACCGTGCATTTGTGTCCAGATTAAAATCTTTTTTAAGCCTTTACCTGTTTTTATTTGATAAATATTTCTATTTTCCTCTGATTCACCAATTTTTTTAAAAGAGACTCTAGAACTATTAGTTAATTTTATAAGAAATTTTTCAATATCGTTAATAGTTATGTATCTCCCTTTAATAGAAATGTATTTATATTCTTCAGCAATTTTAGTTGCCAATTCTGAATGTATTGCTGTATTGATAGTGTTCATATTTATAAACAAAAATACAAGATTCATTTTAGTATCATCTAAAAATAATTAAAATTTTAGATTGTTAATAAATTACAATTGTTACCACTTCTCATGCATATTTATAATTATTGTAAACATATTTTTCCAAAATTACATTTGTAATTTCATCCAAATATCAAGTTTAGTTTGTTTTTTTTATATTTAGTTAAAACACAGTAAATCAATAATTTATAGTATAAATATAAAGTTAAACTTTAATTATGAATTAAAATTTATAATTTTTTTAAATTTAAATTTGGAAACTATTTTTATGAAGTATACATTTGTAACTTATATATCAGTTTACAATGGTAAACAAAATAGATTTTACAAATAGATTAAAGAAAATACTTGAAATTCATCAATTAACAGCATCCTTATTTGCAGATAAAATTGGTGTACAAAGATCTAGTATTTCTCATATTTTATCTGGAAGAAATAAACCTAGTCTAGACTTTATTCTAAAAGTCACTAAAGCATTTAGTGATGTCGATATTTATTGGTTATTAAATGGTAAAGGCCAGTATCCAAGTGGAATAGATAATGGCTCACTAAGTACAACAATTAATAGCTCTTTAGTTTCTAAGAATACACCTACTACTCATAGTAAAAAAATGCAAAGAATCGTTGTTTTTTATACTGATGGGACTTTTGATGAATACAATAAAGGGTAACTATTTAATTAATTTAGCAATACCAGTTCTTATAATTTCTATATTTTTAAATTTATTGGAAAGGTTTACCTTTTTTTGCTTTTGAACCATTTGCCTTAAAAGACTTATACCCACTTGATCAAAATTATATTGCTTGTATTGATTCCCCTTAACAACAACATCATTTACTAAGTTTTTAATAGCTTTACTATTGTTACTTGTTGCTATCTGTTCGTAGGCTTTTTTATAGATTTCTTGAATCTTAGGATTATTATTTAAATACATTCCGGCTAAAACATTATTAGCGATAAATGCCATTTCACTATCATCTTTTTCTTCAATATATATACGTGTTAATGGCGTTGCTATAATATTTTTAACTTCTATAGGTAATTGTTTGGATTTTTTTACAGCATATTCCTTATCCACATAATACATTGCAACCAAAGCCTTCCCTATAACACTAAAAGAATCACTATTGAGAGCTTTTAAAAAAACAGATCTTAATTCAGGATCTGTTAGTTTACCAAGGGTTTCTATAGCTGATGCCTGAACAAGGGTCTTGGAGTCATTTAAAGCTATTTGTTTTATGGTGTTAATGGCAGGTTTTTTTGACCATTTATTAATCAAATTAATTTGTTCTAATGCCAAAATTCTAATTTTATAAAAATTATCATTTAAAGCTTCGTTAATGGCATTGAAGGCTTGTTTTTGATCTTGTTTTTCTGCAACTTTTAATAATGCTTCTCTTTTATGAAGGTAATTATCAGCATTTTTAAGTTGAAATATATAATCACTCAAAACTTTATTTTCAGAAAATTCAGCTAGTAATACGCCATCTGCATTAACTTGAATTAAATCAGGACTCTTACTTTCATAAATAAACTTAAAAGAACTATCTCTACTATCTACGAATACATAATGTCGTTTTTTTGTTCCATTTTCAAAAATATCAATAGCAATTGGAAATTTAAATGCATTGTTTTGAGTTTGAACAAAATTAACAGTAACTGTTTTTTCAAGGGAATTATAATCATAAGAAACTTCAATATTTGGATGTCCTGACCCAAAGAACCATTGATTAAAAAACCATTGCAAGTCTTTTCCGCTAACTTCTTCCAAAGCTAATCGTAACTGAGAAACTTCTGCTGATTTGTATTGATATGTGTTTAGATATTTTTTTAATCCTAAAAAGAAAGCATTGTCTCCAAGATACTTTCTTAACATGTGAAGTATTGCACCACCTTTATTATAACTAACAAGGTCAAACATATCTTCTTTATCATTGTAATAATATCGAACAAGCTTTTTTTCATGATTACTGGGGTCACTTAAATAGGGCTTAGTGTTTTCAAAAAGATGAGCGTCTGCGTCAATTTTACCGTACTTATATTCTCTCCATAAGTATTGACTGTAATTTGCAAATGATTCATTTAGCGCTAGGTTACTCCAACTCTCAGTGGTTACTAAATTTCCAAACCAATGATGAAATACTTCGTGAGCAATTGTATTCTCTTGTCTATTTTCATCAATTAACTGCCCTTTCATTTGATATGCAGATTCACCATGAATAACAGCTGTAGTATTTTCCATTGCTCCGCTAACGTATTCTCTAGCTACGATTTGACTATACTTATTCCATGGATAATTAACTCCAAGTTTATTTTCAAAAAAACCAATCATTTCTGGTGTAAGTCCAAAAATTTCTCGAGCTAAGGATGCATATTTTTTCTCAACATAATAATTTACAGGAATGTTTTTGTAAGAATCTTCAATTACCTCATATTCACCTACTCCCATAAAAAATAAGTAAGGAGCATGTTTTTGATTAAATTTCCAATAATCTGTTCTATTAGCTCCTTTTACTTCTTGACTAATTAGTAATCCGTTTGAAAGTGTTTTAAATCTATTGGGAACTGTTATATAAATTTCTTGACTTGTTTTTTGATTGGGTGAGTCTAAGGTTGGAAACCAGCAACTACTCGCCTCTGTTTCTCCTTGGGTCCAAATTTGAGTAGGTTTACTTTTATCCGATCCTGTTGGGTTTATAAAATATAAACCTTTAGCTGATGTGATAGCAGCACTTCCTTTTTCTTTAACTTTTTCTGGTCTAGCTGTATACTTTATATACAAGGTATAACTTTCTTCTTTAGTATATTCATTTTGAAGATCAATTATCAAATGTCTACCATCATACGTATAGTCCAAATTTTCACCAGCTAAACTTACAGTATGAATGATCATTGCCTTAGCATCTAAAACAACTTGATTTGTTGGATAAAAGTGAGGTTGTAAAGTAAGCCACTCTTCACCATTTAATTCTTTTTGGTCAAAATTAAAACTAACCTTAAGTTTTGTGTGAACAAGGTTATTAATTTTATCTCTCTCTTTTCTGTATATCGAAGAGGGATCTTGATTTTGGGCGAAAAGAGAGGAATATACTAAGAATAAAATGACAACAAATAATAACTTTTTAAACTTCATGTATGATTTATATAAGTATCAAAAATAGTAAATTATAAAAATGTAGCTGTTAATCCCTAGTTAAAAGAAAAAAGCCTGTTAATTAAGTAATTAAGAAAAACACTTTTTAGTATTAATTAAATTGAGTCAAGAACTTTCTTAAATTGCTGGAGACCCAACTTATTAGAGTCAATTTTAAGATATTCCATCATTTTTATAATTTTCGAAGGTCTCATATTATCCCCTATAACTCTTGCTAACCCTACTCCTATTTTTTTGGAATAACCAAATACAATAACTTCATTGATATTGGTAGCTACTCCGTTGTAATAGATAGCTACTCTCATTCCATTCATATCCATTTTCATTAACTTTTTATATAAAGGTGAATCATTCAGGATTGTTGAAATTGTTTTTTTTTCAATTTCATACGCTTTATCATTGTTTAGATATGGAAGTCCTAATACGTTAACTTTTTTAATACTTTCATAGGTTTTTTTTACATCTATAGGAGCCTTGTCTGTGTTTAATTGGATTAAGCTCATGGGAAGATCTACTGACATAAACCCAGGTTTGTCTTGATTTTCAACAATATATGTTTGTATAGTTTTTTGTTGGTTACAAGAAACAAAAATGGCTAATACGGATAAAATGATGACTGCTTTTTTCATATTTAGTTGTTTTTTATAAAGGTGTCTGCTAAAGCTGACATCTTATTAATATCAATACTCCCTCTTAATGAAACTATCAACGCTTCAGACATTCCATTGGTTCGTTTATCAATTCCTTTTACTAGCATGAGAACTTCACTTACAAGATCTTTGTTAGAC
>CAJXSU010000069.1 GCA_913061465.1 uncultured Flavobacterium sp. | reverse complement strand
GTAAAAATAAACATGAATAAAACCAATCCTGAAAACTGAGAAAAATCTAACATTTAAAATATATTTTTATTTAACATTACAAAAATAACAGATAATTTTAATTGAAACTAACATTTTACTAAATATTTCTAGAAGAAAATACTCGTAAATGTTACTAACTGATTGTTGCGAATTTCGTAAATTTGAAATATTATCTTAAAAGCACTAATCATGAAGTTTAGAATAGAAAAAGACACCATGGGTTCTGTTAAGGTTCCTGCTGATAAATACTGGGGAGCACAAACAGAAAGATCAAGAAATAATTTTAAAATTGGTTCAGCTGCTTCAATGCCTCTAGAAATTGTATATGGTTTTGCATATCTCAAAAAAGCTGCTGCATTTACAAATGCAGAATTGGGTGTTTTATCTAAAGAAAAGCGTGATTTAATAGCTTTGGTATGTGATGAAATTTTAACTGGTAAATTAGATGATCAATTTCCATTGGTAATATGGCAAACTGGTTCGGGGACTCAATCTAATATGAATGTAAATGAAGTTATTGCCAATAGAGCTCATGAAATTTCGGGGAAAGTAATTGGAGAGGGAGAAAAAACCATTCAACCAAATGATGATGTTAATAAATCTCAGTCCTCTAATGATACTTTTCCAACAGGAATGCATATTGCTTGTTATAAAAAAATCATTGAAACAACGATACCTGGGATTGAAAAATTAAGGGATACATTACAAAAAAAATCTGAAAATTTTAAAAGTGTTGTTAAAATTGGACGTACACATCTAATGGATGCTACTCCCCTAACCCTGGGTCAGGAATTCTCTGGATATGTTGCGCAATTAAATTTCGCTTTAAAAGCTTTGCGTAATTCTTTGGAACACCTAGGTCAATTAGCTTTAGGAGGAACGGCAGTAGGAACAGGGCTAAATACTCCCAAAGGATACGACGTTTTAGTGGCTAAGTTTATTGCTGAATTTACAAACTTACCTTTTATAACAGCTGAAAATAAATTTGAAGCTTTGGCTGCACATGATGCATTAGTTGAAACACATGGCGCTCTTAAGCAAGTAGCTGTATCGTTGAATAAAATTGCTAATGATATTCGAATGATGGCATCAGGTCCTAGGTCTGGAATTGGAGAAATTACGATCCCGGCAAACGAACCTGGAAGTTCTATCATGCCTGGAAAAGTAAACCCAACACAAGCGGAAGCCATTACGATGGTTTGTGCCCAAGTTATGGGTAATGATGTAGCTGTAACTATTGGTGGTACTCAAGGTCATTATGAGTTAAATGTTTTTAAACCAATGATGGCTGCTAATGTGATTCAATCTGCACAACTTATTGGAGATGCTTGTATTTCATTTGATTTACATTGTGCTTCAGGTATTGAACCAAATCATACAAGAATTAATGAATTATTAAATAATTCATTAATGTTAGTCACAGCCTTAAACACTAAAATTGGGTATTATAAAGCTGCTGAAATCGCTAATACTGCTCATGAAAATGGCACAACATTAAAAGAAGAAGCAGTTCGTTTAGGTTATGTTACTGAAGAACAATATGATGAGTGGGTGAAACCTGAAGATATGACGGGTAGCATGAAATAATTTTTAATTCAACATTATTTATTTTCTAAACATATTCAAAATATATACAGGATTTAAATCTTAAAGCTCATCCCTACATCAACATATCGTTTTTATTTTTTAATGTAAGTTTGTGAAAAGAATGAAAACAAAACCTATGACAACTTTATTCATCAATATCAAAGAACTTGTTCAAGTAAGAGAATTGGATGTGATGAAGGTTAGTGGAAAGAATATGAGTATTTTACCCATAATCAAAAATGCCTTTTTAATAATTAAAGACAATATTATCGTAGATTTTGGATCTATGAATAAGCTTGGTATTAAAAAATCAGATAAAGTAGTTGATCTCACTGGTAAATTAGTTCTGCCCACTTGGTGTGACAGTCATACCCATTTAGTTTTCGCGGATACCAGAGAAGAAGAATTTGTAAATCGAATAAAAGGACTAACCTATCAAGAAATTGCAAAAAGAGGTGGAGGTATATTAAATTCAGCAAAGAAACTTCAAATTAAGCCAGAAATAGAACTCTTCGACGATGCAGAAAAAAGGTTAAAAGAACTTATACAAAATGGAACCGGAGCTATTGAAATTAAGTCAGGTTATGGTTTATCATTAGAAAGCGAACTAAAAATACTGCGTGTAATTAAAAAATTAAAAGAAAACTTCTCAATCCCTATAAAAGCTACTTTTTTAGGTGCACATGCAATCCCTATTAAATACAAAGAAAAAAGAGCTGATTATATTCAGTTAATTATTGATAAAATGATTCCTGAAATAGCAAAAGAAAAACTAGCTGATTATATTGATGTGTTTTGTGAAAAAGGATATTTTACTTCCAAAGAAACTGATCAAATTTTAAAAGCAGGAAGAAAATATGGATTGATTCCAAAAATTCATGTGAATCAATTTAATTCTATTGGAGGTGTTAAAGTTGGTGTAAAAAACAATGCTTTATCTGTAGATCATTTAGAAGTTTTAACAGATGAAGACCTCAGCATATTATCAAAATCAGATACGATGTCTGTTGCACTTCCATCATGTTCATTTTTTTTAGGAATACCCTATACAAATGCAAGAAAATTAATAGATGCTAATGTTCCTATGGCTATTGCATCAGACTACAACCCTGGGTCTTCTCCTTCTGGAAATATGAATTTTGTTGTTTCTTTAGCTTGTATAAAGATGAGAATGACTCCCGAAGAAGCTATAAATGCAGCTACTATTAATGCTGCTTATGCCCTAAACTTATCAAATAAAATTGGAAGTATCTCAAAAGGTAAAGTAGCTAACTTTATAATTACAAAACCTATTAAATCCTATAGTTCTATACCTTACGCTTTTGCTGATAATTATATTGAAAAAGTCTATGTAAATGGTAAAGAAACTCAAACTAAATAATTTTTAAAAATATTAGATTTGTTTCATAAAATCACTTCATTTTTTTGTTTTATAATTAAATCTAAAAATGAACATGGTGTTCACTCTCCATTTGTATTTGATTTAATTACTTCTTGTTTTTATAAAAAAAAAGATAAGAACGATTTAACTATTTTCTTAAACTATAAAAAACAGCTTTCAAAAAACACCTCATTATTAGAAATTTCAAATTTTAATTTTATATCTAATCTCCTATTCTCTAATAAAAGAAAACGCTCAAGGATTGTTAAAGATTTAGGGATTTCGAATGAAAGAGCAGGATTATTAATTAATATAATACAATACCTGAAACCAAAGAGTATTTTAGAAATTGGAACTTCACTTGGTTTTGGTACTGTTGCATTATCGTCTGCACAAGAAAGCTCCAAAATAACAACTCTAGATGAGAATGAAAAGACTGTAAATATCATTAAAGAATTGTTTAAAAAAAACACTTTTAAACCTATAAAATTTCTAACAGATGATTTTGAGATCACTTTACCTCGGGTATTTAATAATAACACCTATGATTTTATCTATTTTAAAGGAAGTTATGCAAACAAAATAACGTTAAAATACTTTGAATCTAGTTTATCGTCTATACACAATGATTCAGTTTTTTTATTTGAGAATATTCATTCTAATAAAGAATCTGAGAAAGTTTGGAAATATATTAAAAAACATAATAAAGTAACGGTAACAATAGACACATTCCTATGGGGGTTTGTATTCTTTAGAAAAGAACAAGAAAAAGAACATTTTATCATCAGAATTTAAAATATTAAATTTACACTATGAAGATTTATACAAAAACAGGAGATAAAGGAACTACCGCCTTGTACGGAGGCACAAGGGTTTCAAAGAATCACTTAAGAATAGAATCTTATGGAACCATAGATGAACTAAATTCTTACATTGGTCTGATTAAAGATCAAGCAATTGACAATCAAACAAAAAATATTCTTGTAAAAATTCAGAATGATTTATTTACCCTTGGTTCGATGCTAGCAACACCATCAGAAAATGAAACCCTGAAAAATGGAAAAGAACGTTTAAATATTCCTAAAATAACCACCAAATCTGTTACATATTTAGAAAACACTATAGATGAAATAAATTCAAAGCTACCTCAAATGACTCATTTTATTCTTCCTGGTGGTCACACTACGGTGTCATATTGTCATATTGCTAGATGTGTTTGCAGGAGAGCAGAAAGGTTATCAGTTTCACTTCACGAACAAGAAGATATAAACCCTATTGTTTTAACATATCTTAACCGACTATCTGACTTCCTTTTCATACTGGCACGAAAGTTGTCCCAATATTTTTCAGCTCAGGAAGTTAAGTGGATTCCAGAGAAATTATAACAAGTTCTTTTTTTATTGATATATATTTCAAAAAAAACTTGGTTTTTTCAGTAAAAAAATTATTTTTGCACAAAATTAAATCCATAAGAAATGTATTGGACTTTAGAATTAGCATCTTATTTAGCAGATGCACCATGGCCAGCAACAAAAGATGAGTTAGTAGACTATGCTATCAGAACAGGTGCGCCCTTAGAAGTAGCCGAGAATTTACAAGAAATTGAAGATGAAGGAGACTCATATGACTCTATCATTGAAATTTGGCCAGATTATCCGACTGAAGAGGATTATCTTTGGAATGAAGATGAATATTAAAAATATTTAATAAAACAAAGAATAAAAAGTCTCAAATGAGGCTTTTTTTTTGTTTACTTTTAAAGTCTTATATACTATATCACATACAAGAGAATAAAATAAAGCTTAAAGAATGAGTATCTTAAATTCAGTAATTAAAATATTTGTTGGAGACAAACAACAAAAAGATCTAAAAATACTTCAACCGATTGTTGAAAAAGTAACCGCTTACGAAACCTCATTAACTTCTTTATCAAATGATGAATTAAGAAATAAAACAACTGAATTCAAAAAAAGATTAAAAGAAGGGACAAAAGTTTTTAATGATAAAATTACTGCATTAGAAAAGGAAGCTAAAGATGCTGAAATAGACAGACAACAAGATATTTTTTCTGAAATAGACACTCTAAAAAATGAATCTTATGAGGCGTCTGAGGCTATTTTAAATGATATCATGCCAGAGGCCTTTGCTGTGGTAAAAGAAACTGCAACTCGTTTTGTAAACAATGAGGAAGTTGAAGTTACAGCAACTCCATTTGATAGAGAACTTTCATCTAGTCGAGAACATGTTGTTTTAGATGGTGACAAAGCTTTTTGGCAAAATTCTTGGGACGCTGCAGGAAAACCTGTGACTTGGGACATGATTCACTATAATGTGCAACTCATTGGAGGTTCTGTGCTTCATCAAGGAAAAATTGCAGAGATGATGACTGGGGAAGGAAAAACATTAGTCTCTACATTGCCGGTATATTTAAATGCACTAACTGGAAATGGAGTTCATGTTGTTACCGTAAATGATTACTTAGCGAAAAGAGATAGAGCATGGATGGCACCAATGTTTGAATTCCATGGATTAAGTACAGATTGTATTGATTTTCATCAACCTAATTCAGAAGAAAGAAGAATAGCTTACAATGCTGACATTACGTATGGAACAAACAATGAATTTGGATTCGATTATTTAAGAGATAATATGGCAAGTTCAAAGGAGGACTTAGTTCAAAGAGCTCCAAATTATGCCATAATTGATGAAGTAGATTCCGTTTTAATCGACGATGCAAGAACTCCTTTAATTATATCTGGACCTGTTCCTCAAGGAGATAGACATGAATTCAATGAATTAAAACCTTTAGTTAACGATCTGGTATCAAAACAAAATAAGTATTTAATTGGAGTATTAGCAGAAGCTAAAAAATTAATTTCTGAAGGAAATACCAAAGACGGTGGGTTTTTATTGTTGAGAGTTTTCAGGGGGATTCCAAAAAATAAAGCACTTATTAAATTTTTATCTCAGGAAGGAGTAAAACAATTATTACAAAAAACAGAGAATACTTACATGGCAGATAATAATAAACTGATGCCAGAAGTAGACGAAGAATTATGGTATGTTATAGAAGAAAAGAATAATTCTATAGATTTATCAGATAAGGGTATTGCTGCGCTTTCAACTAATACAAGTGATGAAGATTTCTTTGTATTACCTGATTTGGGCGTTAAAATTGGTGATATAGACGCCTCTCAAGAAACCACAGACAAAAAAGCTGAATTAAAGGAGAAATTATACAAAGAATTTAGCGTTAAAAGTGAGCGGATTCATACAATGAATCAACTACTAAAAGCTTACAGTTTGTTTGAAAAAGATGTTGAATATGTAGTTGTGGAGAATAAAGTCATGATTGTAGATGAACAAACCGGACGTATCATGGATGGTCGTCGATATTCAGATGGACTTCATCAAGCAATTGAAGCCAAAGAAAATGTAAAAATTGAGGATGCCACCCAAACATTTGCAACAGTTACCTTGCAAAACTACTTTAGAATGTATAAAAAGTTATCTGGTATGACAGGTACAGCTATAACTGAAGCGGGTGAACTTTGGGAAATTTACAAATTAGATGTAGTTGAAATCCCTACTAATAAGCCATTACTTAGAGATGATAAGCAAGATTTTATTTATAAAACTACTCGTGAAAAATATAATGCAGTAATTGAAGATGTTGTTCAACTAGTAAGTCAAGGAAGGCCAGTATTAGTAGGTACAACTTCTGTTGAAATTTCTGAATTATTGGGTAGAATGTTACAAATGCGTAAGATTAAGCATAACATTTTAAATGCAAAATTACATAAACGTGAAGCTGATGTTGTTGCAGAAGCTGGTAATCCTGGTATTGTAACTATAGCCACCAATATGGCAGGACGTGGAACAGATATTAAGTTGTCTGATCAAGTAAAAGATGCTGGAGGTTTAGCGATTATCGGTACAGAAAGACACGATTCTAGACGTGTAGATAGACAATTAAGAGGAAGAGCTGGACGTCAGGGAGATGTTGGGTCATCTCAATTTTATGTTGCCTTAGATGACAATTTAATGCGTTTATTCGGATCTGAAAGGATTGCGAAAATGATGGATAGAATGGGATTAAAAGAGGGGGAAGTAATTCAACATTCCATGATTTCTAAGTCTATTGAAAGAGCACAAAAAAAGGTTGAAGAGAATAACTTTGGTATTCGTAAAAGATTGTTGGAATATGATGATATCATGAACGCTCAAAGAGAATTTGTTTACCTCAGAAGAAGACATGCTCTAGATGGAAATCGTTTACAAATAGACATTTCAAATATGATTTTTGAAACATGTGAAACTATTATTAACCAAAATAAAGCAGCTAAAGATTTTCAAAATTTTGAATTTGAGCTAATTAGATTTACATCTATAACCTCTCCGTTTACTGAAGATGAATTTAATTCATTAAATGAACCGGAATTAACTGACAGGCTTTATGATATAGTAACCAAACACTACAAAGAGAAGGTTGAAAGAAATGCACTTCTAACCTATCCAGTAATCAAAAATGTATATGAAAATGAAGGGGATAGATACGAACGTATTGTTGTCCCTTTTTCTGATGGTATTAAGACTCTTAAAGTTGTTACAAATTTAAAAGAGGCCTATGAAACAAAAGGAAAATCTTTAGCTACAGATTTTGAAAAAAATATCACACTCGCTATTATTGACGAAAACTGGAAAGATCACCTTCGACAAATGGATGATTTAAAACAATCGGTTCAAAATGCATCTTACGAACAAAAAGATCCATTATTAATTTACAAATTTGAAGCATTTGAATTGTTTAAAGTAACTATTGATAAAATAAATCGTGAGGTACTGTCTTTCTTGTTTAAAGGAGAATTGCCAAACCAAGCAAATGATCAAATTTCGGAAGAGCGTAAGAAAACAGGTCAGAAATTAAACTTGAGTAAGGCGGCTGTTCAAAATACTACAGAACAAGCCATCAGTAATTCTCGTCAACAGCCAACAGAACCCGTTGAAACTATTGTAAGAGAGCAACCTAAAATTGGTAGAAATGAGCGTGTTACTATTAAAAATATAATGAGTGGCCAAGAAAAAGTTGTCAAGTTTAAGCAAGCAATCCCTCTTATAGAAAGAGGAGAATGGGTGTTGACTAAAAATTAAAATATGTCAAAATAAAAAAGCCACTTTTTAAAGTGGCTTTTTTTTTAGTATAAGTTTAAAAAATTACAATCCTTGAAAATCAGAATCCATTTT
>CAJXSU010000068.1 GCA_913061465.1 uncultured Flavobacterium sp. | reverse complement strand
TGAGTATTTTTACAAAGATTGTTTCAGGAGAAATACCTTCTTATAAAATTGCAGAAGATGAAAACCACCTTGCTTTTTTAGATATCAACCCAAATACAAAAGGGCACACATTAGTAATCCCTAAAAGAGAAGTTAACAAGTTATTTGACTTAGATAAGCAGGGGTATGCAGCATTGATGGATTTTTCTTACAGAGTTGCCAAAGCTTTAGAGAAAACTGTTCCCTGTAAACGAATTGGAATGAGTGTCATTGGTTTAGAAGTGCCCCATGTTCATGTACATTTAATCCCTATAAATATCATGAATGATATGCGCTTTGAAGAAAAAGAGCAGTTAACTAATGATGAATTTGTTGATTTGGCTAAAGAAATATCAAGAAATTTTATCTAAGACTATCTGAAATGTAGTTCCTTTATTAATCTCAGAATTTTTTACAACTATTTTTCCTTTGTGATAATCTTCAATAATTCTTTTGGAAAGAGATAATCCTAATCCCCAACCGCGTTTTTTGGTAGTAAATCCTGGTTTAAATATTTTTTTAAACTGAGATTTTGCCATTCCCTTGCCAGTATCTGTAATATCAATTTTTATTTTTTTAGCATCAGCTGTTATCGCTACAGCTAATTCGCCTTTCCCTAACATGGCATCAATGGCATTTTTAATTAAATTCTCTATTACCCAACTGTATAATTCGTCATTTATAGTACTGTAAAGATTGGTTTCTGAAGTATTAAAAGAAAAAGAGATTTGTTTAGAGCTTCTGTACTCTAAATACTCATAGGCATTTTTAGTAACCGCAATAATATCTAATTTTTTAAGGGTTGGTAGCGAACCAATCTTAGAAAATCGATTGGCAATAGTATTTAATCGATGGACGTCTTTTTCTATTTCATCAACATATTTGTCATCTGCATTTTCCATTTTTAAAATGGCGATCCAACCAAGTAAAGAAGATAAGGGTGTGCCTATTTGATGTGCAGTTTCCTTAGCCATACCTGTCCATAATTTATTTTGTTCAGCAATTTTACTTGAGGTAAACATCATGTATATTACTGTTAAGAAGAGCGTCAGAATTAAAATTAATGCAAGCGGGTAATAGGATAACTTATTTAATAAATCTGAGTTTCTATAGTAAATATATTGCGTTCTGTTTTTGGCAAAATTAATTTCAATAGGACTGTTTTGCTCTTTCATAATTTCGAGCTGTTTTAATAAAAACGCTGGATCTTTTGCTTTAACAGGATCTAAATTTAAATAAGAATTGGCTCCTATATTTCCATTTTCATCAACCAAAATCATTGGAATATTAGTATTGCTTTTAATGATCTTATCTTCTAAACTAACATCAGCCTCTAGGTCTTGATTTGTTGCAAACTCTTTCATGGCTGTTGCCACTATTTCCATTTTTAAACGCTCTTCATTTTTAAATCGCTTAAAAAAGGAATAGGTATTCCACAGAATTAAAGTGACAATAGAGAACGAGATGGTGATCACAATTCGTTTTAGTAGTAAGGTGTCTTTCAGAAAACTCATCAAACAAATATACTAGATTCACTTGTATAACTCATTTATAAAATTGATAGTATCTTTACCTAAGAAAATTTATTACATGCTTTCCATCAATCCTAAAGAAATAACAACAGGCAAATTACATGGCTATTTATTAGGAGCTATTGCACCTAGACCAATTGCTTTTGCTAGTACAATTAACCAAAATGGAACCCCTAATTTATCTCCTTTTAGCTTTTTTAATGTATTTGGGTCTAACCCACCTATGATGATTTTTTCTCCCGCCAGAAGAGTTCGTGGAAATACGACTAAGCACACCCTTCAAAATGTTGAAAAAATTAAGGAAGTAGTCATAAACGTTGTAAATTATGACATTGTTCAACAAATGTCTTTAAGTAGTTCAGAATATCCAGAAGGAGTAAATGAATTTGAAAAAGCAGGATTTACAATGCTCCCTTCAGATGAGGTGAAACCTTTTAGAGTTGCAGAGTCACCAGTACAGTTTGAATGCAAGGTCACAGACATTATTTATACAGGTACAGAAGGTGGTGCAGGGAATTTGATTGTTTGTGAAGTAGTGAAGATTCATATTCATGAGGCCGTTTTAGATGCAGATGGAATGATAGATCAGCATAAAATAGATTTGGTAGCAAGAGCAGGAGGGAACTATTATTCTAGAGCTAGAGAAGGTTTTTTTGAAATTCCAAAACCAGTTTCTACATTAGGAGTAGGTGTAGATCAAATTCCTTCAACAATTAGAAATAGTACTGTTTTAACGGGGAATAATTTAGGGATGCTAGGAAATATCACATTCTTGCCAACTGAGCAAGATGTTGATAACTTTGCAAAAGAACATCCTCAATTTATTGGTTTAGAAATGGTAAAAAAACATACATTTGCTCAACAGTATTTAGATAATAATGATACAGTAAGTGCTTGGAAAGTACTTTTATTAAAATAAGAATTATGGAAGTAATAGGTAAAGTTAAATTAATGGGAGAAACTCAAACTTTTGGAAGTAATGGGTTTCGAAAAAGAGAATTGGTAGTCACTACAGATGAGCAATATCCTCAAATGATCATGATTGAGTTTGTACAAGACAAATGTGATTTATTAAACAGCTATTCAGTTGGGCAAGATGTAAAAGTTTCTATCAACTTAAGAGGTAGAGAATGGATCAATCCACAAGGAGAAGCAAAGTATTTTAATTCTGTGCAAGGATGGAGAATAGAAAGTTTAGCTCAAGCAGCTCCATCGCAAATTCCTCCAACTGAACAATTTCAGCCTGCCCCAGATTTAACAAGCGAAGAACCAGACGATTTACCGTTCTAAAAAATACCCATAAAAAAAGCCTCGCAATTTGCGAGGCTTTTTTTATGGGTATAAAACAGCTATTATTTAGGATCTAATGCCATATCTATTCTTGCAATAGCATCTTGTAAATGATATCTACTAGTAGTATTAGACGCTTTAGAAACAGCGGCTCTTATTTCGCGCTTTATTCTATTTAACTCTCCTCTTACCATTGCTTTAATATCAGACTGGCCAATATTTACAGTACTTTGTTTAAAATATCCACGATTTGCTCCTCGTTGATTTTTTGCCGTATTTAACAAGTAATCTAAACGATTAATATGTGCTCTTTGTAAGTTTCTTCTATAGGTATCTATTGTTTTTCCAGTATATAACTCAGACCAAACACCTTTTCTTAAGTCAGAAAACATGGCAACTAAACTGTATGCTTTAGAACCATTCATGGTTTGATTTTCTATCATACGAGCCATTCTTCCTGAATCTAAAATATTGTATAAGGTTCTTGTTTGAACACTTCCAATTTTTTCAATTGCTCCAGAAAATTGAGTCTTCGCATAGATGTTTTTATCAATCATCCATGTAGGCGTAGAGAACAATTCTTTATTAATGAAATTTAATGCGTTTTTTTGATGCGATTTTGCTACATGAGTGTATATATCTCCTTCCTGATTAGAAGTTTTATAATATTCATACACACCACCAATATTTGCGGTAACATGCCCCATGTATCTATTAAACTGACTGAGAACCTGTCCGTACATTGTAGCCATTTCATCATAATTCTCACCATCCTTTGTCGTCCATTTCTCTATATTAGGCAATATTCTTTGTAAATTTTTAATTCCATAAGAACCTGCTTTAATTGCATCATCTCCTAAATCTTCAGTTTGAGAACTTGGGTCTACAACACCTCCTGCTTGTTGATGACCAAAACGATACATTAGGTTGTCTGCTCTATCTAAAATCCATTTATTTAGTGTCGCTTTTTCATCTACAGCAGTTTTATCTAAAATTGGACGATACCCCCATTCTATGGCATGTTTGTCATAAGGTCCAATATCTGGCATTAAGGCAACACCTTTGTCTTCTGGTTGTGCTATATAATTAAAACGAGCATAATCCATAATAGAAGGGGCTGTTCCAAATTTCTTAGTAAAGGAAGCAGATCGTAAAGAATCTACAGGATATGCAGAACTAGATCCCATATTATGAGGTAATCCAAGGGTATGACCTACTTCATGAGAAGACACAAAACGAACCAAGCGGCCCATCACTTCATCTTTAAATTCGATAGTTTGTGCTTCCGGATTAATTGCTGCAGTTTGAACAAAATACCAGTTACGCAGTAAACTCATTACATTATGATACCAGTTGATATCAGATTCTAAAATCTCTCCAGAACGTGGATCACTAACATGAGGCCCGTTTGCATTAGGAATAGGTGAAGCTAAATAACGAACTACAGAATACCTTACATCTTCTGGAGACCATTCTGGATCTTCTTCTTTACTTGGTGGGTCTTTTGCTATAATTGCATTTTTAAAACCAGCAGCTTCAAAGGCAACCTGCCAATCTTCAATTCCTTGTTTAATATATTCTCTCCATACTTCAGGAGTTGCTCTATCTACATAGTAAACTATTTGTTTTTTTGGCTCTACTAATTCTCCAGCTTTAAATTTCGCAAGATCTTCTTCTTTTACTTCTAATCTCCACCTGTCTAGGTAAGTAACAGTTTTACTTCTTTGTGCATCTAAGCCATAGTCTACCTGTCCTCTTGCAAACCAACCAACTCTTTCGTCAAAATAACGACGCTTCATAGGTACTTTTGGGAGTAAGATCATAGAATTACTCATTTCAATAGAAATAGAACCCACACTTCCATTAGAAGGAGATTTGCTAGCGAAATAAGTTTTTACATGCCTTGTTTCTATGTTTTGAGGGTAACTGCTCACTCTGTCTATATAAGAACGACTTTTATCAATTCTAGTAACTCCGTATCTTTTTCTGTAAAACTGTGGAAAACCTAAAGGTTTTACATCTGTAGAAAATAAAGATGTGGCATCTATTACTACAGCAGTAGTATCTTTATTAAATGCTTTGATTGGAAATGAAAACAAAACCGGTTCAAAGTTAGAGTTTACAACTGCTTCATGTACCGGTAAAATGGTATCGGCAACAACACTGTGAGAAACAATTCGTAATAATATTTTCTTTTTTTTGCGTTCCCATCGTAAAACCTGTGTGTTGGCTTTTCCTCCTCCAAAACCAATTCCATTGGCAGTTTTTGCAATTCTAGTAACCATTAACATTTCTCTATTAAGAAGAGAATCTGGAACTTCAAAAAGAAAGGTGTCGTCTAAAGAGTGAACTTTAAATAACCCTTCATCCGTTTTCATTTCTTTGGTAACGACCTTTTCGTATGCTAAAATGGCACCTTTTTTTGGTTTCGGTTTAGGTTTCGGTTTTACAATTTGTTCTGTATTGCCCTTGTTTCTTTTCTTCTTTTTTTTACGTTGTGCTTCAATATCTAATGTAAGTCCGAATAGAACTACAACAACAAGAATTCTTGAGAGTATTTTTTGGATCATAATGGGTTGTTATTAATTAATAAAATTAAGTTTTGTAAGTTGCTATTTATATCTAAATATTTAACCAATAGGTGAATTTTAAGTTTAATGATCTAAATCTTGGACTAAAAACAGTGGTAGAATAATTATCATTATAGACTAAAAACAAATCAGATAACGGAGCTACTCTCCACTGAAATCTCGTATTGATACTGAAATTTTCTCTTTGTGTACTATATTGAAAAAAAGTAGACCAAAACATGTTTTTGGTAAAGGTGATGTCAAATTTTGGACCAATCAACCAGATAGAGGCGTCTGGATATGGATCGGGTAAATCTATTTTATCGTAATTCATTTGAATAGATCCAGAAAAATAAGGTTGTAATCTTAAGGATAGAGACGATTCTAAAGAATATTTATTTCCGTTAAAAAACTGCCCCACAGATGGGTTAATTCTATAAAATACTTTTTTACGTTGGTCAGATCTAAAACTTACTTCAAAACTTGTGTAATAATAATTTTGATCTGAAGGTAAAGGAATTGCGTTGTCTGTTCTTGTGGGATCAAATTCGTCATATAATTTTACGTATCTATTGAACATTTCAAAACGTAATTGAGAACTGTTTTGAAAATTTGCTTCCCAAGTGCTAATAATTGTATAATCAGAATTTTCATAGTCTAATTCTGGACGCCAAATAGAAATGGGCATAACTGAAAAAGAATGACGTTGAATTTTTCCTTTCTTAGGCCAAAATTTTAATTCAATTTGTGGATTTATTTTGAGAATATCAGTTCTTCTAATAAAGCCTAGATCTGATCTAAAATCATCAGCTATAAAAACTCCACTAAGTCGAACATTTAAAAATCTATTGTTAAATTGGGTTCTAAAACCAGCTGAAAAATCATTAGAGCTTATTCCTGGAGAAAATGATTTATGAAAGAAATATTTACCACTCCAAGTATTGTCTTTAGAGGCCAGGCTATAATCTATACCTAAAACTCTATTGTAGGTATCTTCTTCGTTAACAAAATCGTAGTCTTTGGTTGCTTGCTTGTTGATGAAAAGCACACTAATATTAGACCTACTAAATACTTTATGTTGAATAGAAATCACTGAATTATTTACTGTAGGAATTTCATTGGCAATATCTTCATCGGTTTGCATACTTAAAATACCAAGGCGTAAATTATTATTCACTTTTCCACTTAATCTTACACCTGCAATAATTCTATTTTCGATACTTTCTCCATCGATGTTTCTTGCGATCCCAATTCGTCTAGAAAAAAAAGGATTTGAATCTCTACCATCTCCAAAGCTGCCAAACAAATCACTATTTTCAATAAAAAACTGTCTTCTCTCTGGTAATCCAACTTCAAATCGTGTTAAATTAGTTACTTGTTGATCTACTTCTACTTGCGAGAAATCTGGGTTTAATGTAAGATCTAAATTCATGCTATTAGCAATCGTTAATTTAGCATCGCCTCCAATTTTAAAACTACTGGTATTTTCGTTATTCTCAAAATCTTTGGCAGTCATTGTATTTACAAAAGGAATGATAGAAACAGGAGACTTAGACTTACCTAAAGGTCGGTCAAAAATAAGGTCACCCATAAAAGCTAGGTTGTAAATATTTTGATTTTGAGGGATATTTATCCAAGTGTTTCTTTCATTATCCTGTGTGTCAAAGTGATAGCTGTTAAATCGCCATTTAGTTTCTCCTTCTTTATATTTAAAAGCAGACAGAGGAATTTTCCATTCTAAGATATAATGATCATCATGAATTACAGATTCTCCTAACCACTTGGTATCCCAAGCACTATTAAAACCTTGTCTTTCATTCCCACCTCCAGAGAGTAATATCTCTCTTCGAACCCCGTATGGGTTTGAGCCAAAGACAAACGCATTAGTTCCGTCATTAAAAGTATCGAAGAGGAGCGTTACACTGTCATTAGCGCCACCTCTAAAATCTCTACGTAAGGAAGGAATGATATAATCTTTTCCTTTGGCATATACTTTTATTCCAACATATAAATTTCTGTCGCTAAACATAAACTTAATTTCAACCTGTCTTTTAGCCTGTGCTGTGTCTGTCGGAAAATATTGATAAAAGTTAGTGGCAGGGAGAACTTTACTCCATACAGCTTCATTTAAAACACCATCAATTTTTATCTCTTCGTCAGTGTATTTTGCAATCACAGATTTGTTTTGTGACTGTAAAAACAGACAAAAAAACACAAAAATAATAAGGAAAAAAGAGTTTTTCATCAAATAAAAATTTTTCTACTTGCGAGTAAATTTCTAAAAATTTAATCACGCTGAAAGTATGATTAAACTGCAAGTAATATTCATAAACTTTAGTTAAATTTTCTAAACTTACGTTGTTGTGTTTTTTTGTAATTATAGCAACCTAATGAACTTTATATTTATTTTAAAATAAAAAAATCAGACCGATGAAGTCTGATTTTTTTATGAATATACGTTTCTAATTACTCAAGAAACGGATACCTGTAATCTGATGCCGACACAAAGGTTTCCTTTATTAATCTTGGTGATACCCAACGTAATAAGTTCTGTGCAGACCCAGCTTTATCATTTGTTCCTGAGGCTCTAGCGCCACCAAACGGTTGTTGACCAACAACTGCACCTGAAGGTTTATCATTTATGTAAAAATTACCAGCACAATTTTCTAACATACGGGTTGCTTCAGTTATGGCATATCTATCAGTTGAAAAAACTGCTCCTGTTAGCGCATACTCTGAGGTAGTGTCTACTAAACTTAGCGTTTCTTTCCAATCTGTATCTTCAAACACATAAATGGTTACAACTGGTCCAAATAATTCTGTACACATGGTAGTGTATTTAGGATCTTTGGTTACAATTACTGTGGGTTCAATAAAATATCCTTTAGACTTATCATAGCTTCCACCAGCAATAATTTCAGCGTTAGCGTCTGTTTTAGCAGCATCTATGTAGGAAGCTAACTTGTCAAAAGAGCCCTCGTGAATCACTGCTGTGATAAAATTCCCCATATCTTCAGGAGATCCCATTTTAAATGAAGCTACGTCCTCTTTTACATAGTCAATAATTTCATTTGCCAATGATGATGGTAAATAGATTCTTGAGGCAGCTGAACATTTTTGTCCTTGAAATTCAAAAGCACCACGGGATATGCCAGTTGCCACTTGTTTTGGATTCGCTGAAGGATGGGCAATAATAAAATCTTTCCCTCCTGTTTCTCCAACAATTTTTGGATATGTTTTGTAAATGTGAATATTTTCTC
>CAJXSU010000067.1 GCA_913061465.1 uncultured Flavobacterium sp. | reverse complement strand
AATTGGAGGCGGTTTTCCTGTAGGTGCTTATGGAGCAAGAAATGAAATTATGGAATTTGTTGCTCCTTTAGGTGGCATGTATCAGGCAGGAACATTAAGTGGAAATCCTATAGCAATGGCAGGAGGAATATCTACATTAAAAGAATTAAAAAGACAAAACCCATATGAGAAATTTGATCATATAGGTAATAGAATAGAGACAATTTTATTAAACGCTGGAAAAAAATATGATGTTGATGTAACGGTTAATAGGTTTGGTTCTATGATGAATCCATTTTTCACAAAACTAGAAGTTACAAACTTTGCTCAAGCTCAAACTTCAGATACAAGTAAATTTGCTATTTTCTTTTGGGAAATGATTAAAAATGGAGTATTTCTTCCGCCCTCTCAATTTGAAGCCTGGTTTCTGTCCTCTGCAATAACTGAGGAAGATATTTGTAAGATTGAAAAAGCAGTAGATAAATCATTTCTAAAAATTCAAGAAAGTCAATGAGAATATCGATAAGCATATTTCTATTATTATTGCTTGGTTGCAAATCAACCAATACAAACACTTTAAAGCTTAACGAAGTTTCTTTTAAAACAGTTTCTAAGGGTGTACTGTTTGGAAATGGTATCGAAGGAATTCCAAAAAGTAATTTTACGATTAACAATGCAAAAGAATGGGAAACTTTTTTAAAGAAAACAGCTCTATCAAATAAAGCTAATACTAACTTTTTAAAAGAATCTATTGATTTCTCTAAGCAGCTATTTGTTTGTGTTTTTGACAACATCAGAAATACTTCAGGGTTTAAGATAGAAATTGAAAATATTTTCATTAAAAAAAGTGGGTTAAAAACAATTTATACTACAAGTAAACCCTCAGCTACAGAGAGGGTAAATATGGTTGTCACTCAGCCTTACCACATTGTTTTAATAGACAAACAAGAAGAGCCCATCACCTTTATAAATAAAGATAATTTACAATAAAATGATAAAAAACGATTTATTTTTAAGAGCCTTGAGAGGTGAAACAGTAGATAGGCCACCAGTATGGATGATGCGTCAAGCTGGTCGTTATTTGCCAGAATTTATGGAGATTAAAAAGAAATATGATTTCTTTACACGATGTAGAACTCCCGAATTAGCCTCTGAAATTACAGTACAGCCCATTCGTAGATATGGTATGGATGCTGCTATACTATTTTCGGATATTTTAGTGATTCCACAAGCAATGAATATAGAAGTCGAAATGAAGCCAGATTTTGGACCTTACCTACCTAAACCAGTTAGAGATCAAAAAGGGGTAGACAACGTTATTATTCCTGATGTGAATATTGAATTAGGTTATGTGATGGAAGCAATCAAAGTTACCAAAGAAAAATTGAATGATGAAATTCCATTAATTGGTTTTGCAGGGTCTCCATGGACAATATTATGTTATGTAGTTCAAGGGCAAGGTTCTAAAAATTTTGATAAGGCTAAAGAGTTTTGTTTTACAAATCCAATAGCAGCTCATCAATTATTGCAAAAAATTACAGATACAACGATTGCTTATTTAAAAGCAAAAGTAATGGCTGGAGTAAATGCTGTTCAGATTTTTGATTCATGGGGAGGAATGTTGTCTCCTAAAGATTATCAAGAATTTTCTTGGAAGTATATTCAGCAAATTATTAATGCTTTAAAAGATTTTGCTCCTGTAATCGCTTTTGGAAAAGGATGTTGGTTTGCACTTAATGAAATGTCAAAATCTGGAGCAGCTGCTTTAGGGGTAGATTGGACCTGTTCGGCCAGAAATGCTCGTTATTTATCTGGAGGAAATATTACACTGCAAGGTAATTTTGATCCGTCTAGGTTAATGTCACCGCCAGCAGAGATAAAAAAAATGGTTCATCAAATGATTCGTGAATTTGGAAAAGATAAATATATTGTAAACTTAGGTCACGGAATATTACCAAATATTCCACTAGAAAATGCGAAAGCGTTTATAGACGCTGTTAAAGAATATAAAGATTAAATGCTGCTTTGGGATGTCATAAAAGGAGTTCGTTTTAGACAACTAAAAAGTTTATTGTTGTTTTTAATTAAGCATCCATTTTTTTTCATTTCTACCCTAAAAGCTACTTTTGATGTTCTAAGAATTTCTCAAAAAGAGTTTCCCAACACACATGGGTTTCATAATAAAGCTAATGCCTTTCGTCATGCTTTATGGAATATTTTTATTGCGAAGCAGTGTAGTTTGTTTTCTAGAAAAAAACATAAAATAATTTCATGGACTAAGGAGTTTACAGATTGGCACGAAGATTTTTCACCTAATGAGGAGCTCCCAAGAATAATGGATCTCCATAATAATTGTATTGGAAGGGAGTTGTTTCTTAAAATACTTAAGTGTACAGATAAGCAATGGGTGATTCTTTTAAAGAAACAATTACGAGATGCTGTTCAAATAGTCTCTGTTGATGATGTTGTAAATTATCCAACGCAATTAGTGTATATTGAGAGTTGAAAAAATTAAAAATTATTTTAAAATTAAAAAATGCCTCATTTTATAGTTGATTGTTCAAAAAACATATTAGAATTAAAAGATCCTAAGGAAATTTTAAATGAGGTTTTTGAGACCGCTTTTTCTACAGGTCTTTTTTCGAAAGATGCTATTAAAGTTCGTTTAAACTCATACAAATATTCATTAGTATTAGGAGGTGATAAAGATTTTATTCATGTTTTTGGAAATATTATGGAAGGACGAACAGCGGAGCAAAAAGCGGATCTCTCAAGAAAAATTGTTTCTAAATTAAATCAATTATTTCCAGAAGTTCCAATTATTTCTATCAATATTAGAGATTTTGAAAAATCCTCTTACATTAATAAAACTATGCTTTGAAAGAGATGTTAAAAGGAGTTTACCAAGGTTGTTCAGCTTATTCTGAAGTTTACGAGATTATCTCTCGTTTAAAGCTTTGGAAATTTTTTATGATTCCAATGCTAATTAGTTTTTTAGTCTTTTCAATGATTTTATTGATTTCTTTGTCCTTGTCAGGTCCAATTGGTAGCTATATTGCTAGTTTTTGGAGCTGGGATTTCGGTCAGGAAACTATCAATGCAATAAGTAGATTTTTTGGTGGTTTGTTAATTGTATTAATAGGTTTTGTCAGCTTTAAGCATATTATTATGGCGCTTTCAGCTCCTTTTATGGGCCCAGTTTCTAAGATAATTGAAGATGATTTTAATGGAGTAGTTTTACAGATAAAAACATCAACTCCCTCAAGATTATTATTCAGAGGAATCAGAATTAGCTCAAGGAATTTAGTAAGAGAGTTATTACTGTCTATTCCAATCTTGTTGTTAGGGTTAATTCCCATAATTGGATTTTTCTCAGTGATTTTATTGTTTTTAATGCAAGCCTACTTTGCAGGTTTCGGAAATATGGATTATACTTTAGAAAGACATTTTAGCTATCAAAAAAGTATTTTTTTTGTAAATAACAATAGAGGCTTAGCTATAGGTAACGGAATTGTATTTATGTTGTTCTTATTGATTCCTTTTGTTGGTGTAATTTTAGTACATCCTTTTTCTGTTACAGCAGCAACAATAGTTACTGTTAAGTCAATGAAAAAATAGTAAATTAATTATGAAAGATCAATTTTATACACACATAGAGAGTTTACAAGATAGTATCACTACTGCAATTGAAGAATTAGATGGAGTAGCAAAGTTTGAAGAAGATATTTGGAAAAGAGATGAAGGCGGTGGGGGTAAAACCCGTATTATAGAAAACGGTGCAGTTTTTGAAAAAGGTGGAGTTAATATATCAGCTGTTCATGGAGAATTGCCAGAAGTATTAAGAAAACAATTTAAAGTAGATGAAGGTAATTTTTTTGCCTGTGGATTAAGTTTAGTCTTACATCCTAAGAACCCGTTTGTGCCAACAGTTCATGCCAATTGGCGTTATTTTGAAATGTACAATTCACAGGGTGAAATTGTAACTCAATGGTTTGGTGGAGGGCAAGACTTAACACCTTATTATTTAGTTAATGAAGATGCGATTCATTTCCATACGGTTTGTAAAAATGTTTGTGATAGTTATAGTCCAGATTTTTATACAACTTTTAAAAAGAACTGTGATGACTATTTTTGGAATACTCACAGAAAAGAGGCTCGTGGTATCGGAGGTTTGTTTTTTGATTATTTAAAGGAAACTAATGAGTTAACTATGCAAGATAGATTTGATTTTGTAACAGCTGCAGGAAATAGTTTTTTAGAAAGTTATGTTCCAATAGTTGAAAAGAGAAAAGATTTAACTTACGACAATTCGCACAAAAACTGGCAAGAAATTCGAAGAGGACGTTATGTTGAATTTAATTTAGTTCATGATAGAGGCACATTATTTGGTTTAAAAACTAAGGGTAGAATTGAAAGTATTTTAATGAGCCTGCCGCCAATAGTTCAATGGAAATATAATTATCATCCAGATATAAATTCTGAGGAAGAAAAATTAATTAAAGTTTTAACAAATCCAATAGATTGGGTTTAAAGATTTCTTCCTATGTTTATTAAAAAAATCATGAGAAAATATTTATTTGTAGTTATAGCTGTTTCACTCTTCCAATCTATAAGTTCTCAAGAAATTACTAAAAAAGTAACATTATTATGGGACACTTCTTATAGTATGATTGACAGAAGTTTAGATAATGATTTAAATTATCTAAATGAGTATTTTTTAAAAAATTTTAATTCCCAAGTTAACCTTATTAAATTTAGTAATGACATCATTTTAAATCAATTCTATAGTGTAAGAAATAGTAGTTGGTTAGATTTAAAAAAAGAACTTCAAAATACTACTTACGACGGATCAACTAACTATAATAAATTAATAATTTCAGAATCAGATGAGATTTTGTTATTTTCTGATGGGTATTCTTATGATACAGAATTGCCAAATATAAATGTACCTTTCCTTGTCATATCTAGCAATAAAGAAAATAATATAGATTTCTTAAAAACACTCACTAAAGATTCAAAGAAAGAGTTTATTGATTTAAAAACTATTCAAACTAATAAATCTAAAGCCACAGAATTTAAGACGGTTAAGGGAAGGGTAAGTGATGAAAATGGCTACCTTTCAAATGTTGTTGTTATTTCAAGAGATAACAATTTAAAGACCGTAACTGATAGTTTAGGTAATTTTTCGATTGAAGCCCGCAATAGAGGAATTCTAGAATTTAGATACATAGGGAAAAACACTATTTTATCTAGAGTTTCAGAAAGTACTGTAAAAAACATCTATATGACTGACGGTAATATGGTACTTGATGAGTTAGTCCTTGAAAGTAATAAAGAAGAAGTAATAGATAATGGGTACGGTAAACTAGATAAAAAAAGATTAGGGTACTCTATTGAGACATTAGATGGAAATAAAATAATACCTTCAAATACTAATGTAAAAGATGCTGTAGCAGGTAAATTCGCAGGTGTAAAAATAGGAAATAATGATGATTTAAGTCAGTTTGTAGGAAGAGGTAGATACACTACTATTTTAGGAAATCAATACGGTCTTGTAGTTGTTGATGGCTTGGTAATTAAACAAAGTAACTCTTCTAGAGATGCTGGTTTTATTGCTGACACAGGTTTTATTGATCCAGCAAATATAGAGAGTGTTACTTATTTAAAAGGTTTAGCAGCGACTAATATATACGGAAGTGATGGTAGTAATGGAGTATTGCTTATAAAAACAAAAACAGGTTCTTCAAGTTATAAAAAGAAAAAGAAAAGGCGATTAGGCAATACCCCAACCTATAATAATGACGCTGAAATTGAAGAAATTATTAATAAACCTTACATTAAAGAAATATCAAAAACAACTTCTATAGAGGATGCATACAAAGCGTATATTTCTCAAAGAAAATTATATGGTAAGGATGTCAATTTCTTTTTTGATATAGCATCCTATTTTAAAAATTGGAATAATCCCTATTTAGTAAAGAGAATACTATCTAATGTTTTAGAAGTACATAAAAATTTAGATGTTGAAATTTTAAGGATGTTGGCCTATAAATATGAGGAGTTTGGCATGTTTGATGAATCTGTTGAAGCTTATGAACAAATAATCTCCATAAAACCATCAGAATCTCAGGCCTATAGAAATTTAGCTTTAAGTTATCAACTCAACAAGCTATTTACAAAAGCCCAGGAGGTTCATAATAAAATATACAATAATAAATATACTGAGGTCAGTTCATTTTCTGGATTAAAGCAAACAATTAATTCAGAATATAAAAATTTAGTAGCCTTGCACAACTCAACTTTAGTTGCTGCCGATATTCCTGATTTTTATAAAAAAAATACAGAGTATGATACACGTATAGTGTTCGAATGGAGTTATTTTGATGCCCAATTTGATTTGCAAATTGTAAATCCTCAGCAAAGATATTATACTTGGTCACATACACAAAATGAGGAGCGTTCTAGAATTATAAAAGAAACCGCTCAAGGTTATGGATTAGAAGAGTTTTTTATAACTAAAAAAGATAAAGGAGAATGGTTATTTAATCTAACCTATTATGGTAAAAAGACAGGTGATAATTCTATCCCTACTTACCTTAAAATAACAGTTTATAATAATTTTGGAAGACCTAATCAAACAAAAAAAGTAACTGTTAAAGAGTTGAATGATTTGAATAAAAAAGAAACTATTTTAAAACTCAAAATTTAATTATTTTAGTGAATAATTGTCATATTATTAACAAAAGCTTCAATATGGTAAATTATTTATTCAAAATTTAATTAAAATAGAATATTTATTGAATTTAATTTATTTTAAACATCTTTTTTCAATTCTAATAGTTATTCTTTTTTCACTCATTTTTCGTATTTTTGCAATCTCAAAACCAATGTACAATGGCTAAGTTCGAGTTAAAATTACCTAAGATGGGAGAAAGTGTTGCTGAAGCAACAATTACATCCTGGTTAAAGGAAGTTGGAGATACCGTAGAATTAGATGAAGCAATTGTTGAGATAGCCACAGATAAAGTTGACTCTGAAGTACCTAGTGAGGTTGAAGGAACACTTGTTGAAATTTTATTTGAAAAAGATGCTATTGTTGCTGTAGGTCAAACTATAGCTGTTATTGAAACTAATGGTGGTGAGGAAACTTCAAATCAATCTTTTGAAGAAAATGAAGAGGTTATCGAACAAGTTGTTAAGGTACAGAAAACAGTTGAATACGCCTCAGAAATAAAAAATTTACCGATAACTAAGACTTCAGATTCAGGAAAATTCTTTTCACCTTTAGTGAGAAAGATTGCAGAAACCGAAGGTTTGTCTATGGAAGAATTAAATACACTTTCAGGCTCAGGAAAAGACGGAAGAGTTACTAAAAATGACATACTTTCTTACATTGAAGATAGAAAAAATTTACAGCCAGAAAAAGCCATAAAAACTGAAACCATACCATTGGAGACTAGTAATTTTATCAAATCTGTTCCAACTTCGTTTAATGGTGAAGATGAAATTATAGAAATGACTCGTATGGGTAAATTAGTTTCTAAACATATGGTGGCCTCTGTTCAAACCTCCGCACATGTTCAATCCTTCATTGAAATAGATGTTACTAATATTGTAAAGTGGAGAGCTAAAGTCAAAGATGCATATTTTACAAGAGAAGGTGAAAAATTAACTTTCACCCCTATCTTAATGCATGCTGTAGCAGCTACAATCAAAAAATTTCCTATGATAAATATTACTGTACAAGGTGATACTATTATAAAGAAGAAAAATATTAACCTTGGTATGGCCGCTGCACTTCCTGATGGTAATTTAATAGTACCAGTTATTAAAAATGCAGATCAATTAAACCTAGTTGGTATGACTAGGCAAGTAAATGATTTAGCATTAAGGGCAAGAAATAATAAATTAAAACCCGATGAAATCCAAGACGGAACCTATACAGTAACTAATGTGGGAAGTTTTGGATCTGTAATGGGTACACCAATAATTAATCAACCCCAGGTTGCGATATTAGCTCTTGGAGCTATTCGTAAAGTTCCAGCAGTCATAGAAACTTCTGAAGGAGATTTTATTGGGATTAGACAAAAGATGTTTGTATCTCATTCTTATGACCATAGAGTTGTTAACGGAGCATTAGGAGGAATGTTTATCAAGACCTTAAAAGAAACCCTTGAAGCTTGGGATATGAATCAAGAATTTTAATAAATAAAATAAAAAAAAATGAAAAAAGTACTTATTGCATTATTAGTTATTACAACATTATCAGCAACTGCTCAAGAATCTGTTTTATTACGTTTAAACTATACTAAAGGAGATAGTTTCTTAGTAACTACCGAAAGTAATCAAAGCATGGGAACCCAAGGGGGTATGAATATGAAAATAACCATGGGAATGATTGTCACTGAAGTATCAGAAGAAAATATTAAAACAGAGTCTCAAATAACAGCTGTTGCAATGGATATGATGCAGGGTGGTATGACTATGAGTTATGACTCTGATAAGAATGATGAAGAACTAGATCAGATGGGTCAGATGTTAAAATCACAATTTGAACCAATGATGAAAGCAATCATTTATAATACTTTAGATTATCAAGGAAATATGATTGACACCAAACTAGATCCTGCGATACCAGGTATGGAACAAATAACAAATAGGGCTATGAACGCCATCAATTATCCTAAAGAAAAAGTTTCTGTTGGCTCTTCTTGGACCTCTGAAAATGAAAATCAAGGAATGAAAATGACGATGAACTACACAGTGAGTAGTATTGCAGGTGGAGTTGTTACTTTAGATGTTTCAGGTGATATGAGTGGGGCAGTTGGAACCGGAACAATAAAAGGAAAAACAACTATTGATATTAGTACTGGTATTTCAAATAACTCAGAAACTGAGATGACTATTACTGCTCAAGGAATGAATATTACTGGAACAACCAAGATAACGGTATCAAAAATGTAGTTATTCTTTTAATTTTTAAAAAAAACCTCTAGAATTTCTAGAGGTTTTTTTATGGTTAGGTTTTTAAAACTCTAGGCCAACATCGTAACAGGATTCTCAATATAAGCTCTTACAGTTTGTAAGAATTGAGCACCTGTAGCTCCATCTACGGTTCTATGGTCACATGCCAATGTTACTTTCATAGTATTTCCAACAACAATAAGACCGTCTTTAACAACAGGCTTTTGTTCTATAGCACCTACAGATAAAATGGCTGAATTTGGCTGGTTAATAATAGATGTAAATTCTTGAATTCCAAACATTCCTAAGTTAGAAATAGTGAATGTGCTTC
>CAJXSU010000066.1 GCA_913061465.1 uncultured Flavobacterium sp. | reverse complement strand
TAGAGCGTCAGCCTTCCAAGCTGAATGTCGCCAGTTCGAACCTGGTCTCTCGCTCAAAAAAGTCTTATCATTGATAAGACTTTTTTTATACGTTAATTTTTTTTCCGAAGACCAATAGAAATAAGATAGGTAAAGAGAGAAAAATAATCATTAATAAATTTTCTCTGAGAACTTGAGGAAATAATAGCAAGGTAAAAACAAACCCACCAATAGCTCCTCCCAAGTGAGCAGAATGACCAATATTACCAACTCTATTTTTCATGCCATAAATAGAATATAAAAGGTAGGCAACTCCAAAAATATATCCTGGTATAGGAATGGGTATTAAGATAAGCCCTAGTTGCATTTCTGGATATAACATGATACATGAATAAACGATTCCAGAGACAGCGCCAGATGCGCCAACAGCACTATAATAAAGTTCATTTTTATGATAAGAAATAGTATATAGACTACCTGCCAACAAACTACCAAAATAAATTGCTAGGAAACCGAAAGATCCAAGTCTTGCATCAACAATATCTCCAAAAAGATATAAAGCATACATATTAAAACCAAGGTGTAACCAATCTACATGCAAAAAACCGGAGCTTATCATTCTAATTTTCTCACCTTTCAAAATCTGATTGACTTGAAATTTAAATTTATCAAAAAAGAGGTGATCTCCAAATCCTTTTAAAGTAAACAAAACGTTTACTACGATAAGAATTAAAACTGCTTGACTCATATTTTGTATCATACAACAAACATAAAGAAAACAATTAATTCATTCCACATCATTAAAAATTTTAATACGATATTTGCGGTATAAAAATTTTTGATGCAGTTTTTAATTTTTGCTATTACCTACCCTATCATTTGGATCCTATCTCTCTTACCAATGAGAGTTTTGTATATTCTATCTGATTTCTTATATGTACTATTTTTTTATCTAATTGGTTATAGAAAAAAAGTGGTACTTCAAAATTTACAGCTTGCTTTTCCAAAAAAAGACCTTAGTGAACTAAAAACTATTCAAAAGGATTTTTTCAAGCACTTTACAGATATATTTGTTGAAAGTATCAAAGCATTCTCAATAACGAAAAAAACGCTCTTAAAAAGATATAAGTTTACAAATCCAGAGCTAATTGATGAATTATATGATAAAGGAAGAAGTATTGCATTTATGGGTGCCCACCAAGCCAACTGGGAATGGTCTATAAGTATTCCTTTATATGTTAAAATGAAATGCTTTGGTGCCTATACAAGAATTGGAAATAAATATTTTGATAAAACCATAAAAAAATCCAGAACTAAATTTGGATTTATTGGTTACAAAACTACTGAGACAATTAAATCTATCTCTCGAAATTTTGATGAGGGAATTCAAGGCTTATATCTGTTATTAAGTGACCAATCTCCACAAATTCACAAAACACATTACTGGAGTGAATTTATGGGAGTAAAAGTTCCAATTCATACAGGAGCTGAAATGATTGCTAAAAAGTTCGATATGGCTGTTGTAAATTATAGCGTTAAAAAACTTAAAAGAGGGTATTTTGAAGTTACTTTCGAAACCATCACAGAACATCCTAATGACTTTAAGAATTATGAAATTACAGACAAGTATTTAGAAATTATAGAGAGAAATATAAATAACCAACCAGCCTATTACTTGTGGTCTCATAAACGTTTTAAACACAGAGATAAGGTTCCTAAAAAATAGCAGGAAATATAAATATATTAAAGAATGCTATAGATATTACTACAATAAAAAAACTCCAAATAATTTTTTCTTTTGTAGATACATCATCCTTCCATTGGCCTAAATAATTTTTAAATGGATTTCTAATTTTCATCAAATATGATTTCTTATAATTTTTAATACTGTATAAAAGCTTACTATTATACTTCAAACCAATTTTTCACCAACTGTTTTTCAATTGGCACTACTGATTTATGTACATAATCATTTTTTGAGGAATTATACATATAATCTTTAGACCATTCGTGTATGTTTTCACATAACTCCACAAGCGAATTACTTATAAATTCTAATTCTGAATCCTTTATTGTGGGGTGCATTGATATACGAACCCAACCTGGCTTTTCAGTAGAGCATCCATCTAAAATTTGATTTTTAATTTTATTAGAAGTTACTTGATCTACATTTAGTAAAAAATGTCCGTAGGTACCAGCACAAGAACACCCTCCACGAGTTTGAATCCCATATCGATCATTTAATAACTTCACTACAAGATTAAAATGAATATTTTCTACATAAAAAGAAAAAATACTTAATCTTTTTTTATGATTGGGAGCTAAAACCTTAATATTTGGAATAGATTCTAGTGTCTGAAAGAATTTTTCATTGAGTTCATCTTCTCTCTTTTTTATCATATCCATTCCCATTTTCTCTTTCAACTGAACAGAAAGTGCTATGCGTATAGTTTGTAAAAAAGCTGGTGTTCCTCCATCTTCACGTGTTTCAACATCATCAAAATAATCGTGCTGACCCCATGGGTTTGTATAACTCACTGTTCCACCACCTGGATTATCAGGAATCAAATTTTTATATAATTTCTTGTTAAAAATTAAAACCCCCGAACTGCCTGGACCACCTAAAAATTTATGAGGAGAGAAAAATATGGCATCTAAATGAGCATCTTTTTCTAATGGATGCATATCTATTGTAACATAGGGTGCACAACAGGCAAAATCTACAAAACACAATCCATTGTATTTATGAATAACTTTTGCCAACTCATGATATGGTGTTTTAATACCGGTGACATTAGAGCATGAAGTAATAGAAACTATTTTAATTTTTCTGTCTGCATTTTTTTTAATATACTTTTCAAAAGAATTTATACTTATGGTTCCTTCTTCATTACAGGGAACAACCACAACATCTGCAATAGTTTCTAACCAGGATGTTTGGTTAGAATGATGTTCCATATGTGAAACAAAAACTATGGGTTTAATTTCATCAGGAATAGTGGTATATTCTCTCAGATTCTCAGAAACTTTTAACCCTAAAATTCGTTGAAATTTATTTATCACTCCTGTCATACCAGAACCTTCAGTAATCAAAACATCATTATCATTAGCATTTACATGACGTTTAATGATATTTCTAGCTTCATGATAAGCCAGAGTCATAGCAGCGCCTGATGTAGAGGTTTCTGTATGTGTATTAGCAATAAAAGGTCCAAATTCATTGGTTAACTTTTCTTCTATAGGACGATATAATCTTCCGCTAGCCGTCCAATCAGTGTACACTAATTTTTTTTGTCCAAATGGAGTAACAAAATCTTGATCAATCCCAATAATTTGATCTCTAAATTGTTGAAAATATTGTTCTAAGGAAGTCATGGTTAAGATATAATTTCTGTTATTTCTGTTATAAAACGTTCCGCTAATTCATCAGCTGATTGCTGGGAATTACTTTCTGTATAAATTCGTATGATTGGCTCTGTATTTGATTTACGAAGATGTACCCATTGCTGTTCAAAATCAATTTTAACACCGTCTATTGTGTTCACATCTTCACTAGAATATTTATTGGCCATCATTTCTAAAATATCGTCTACATTAATTTGAGGAGTCAATTGAATTTTATTTTTACTCATAAAGTAACTAGGATACGAATTCCTTAGAGCCTTACAAGATATTTTTTTTTGAGCCATATGAGATAAGAACAAAGCAACACCTACCAAACTATCTCTTCCGTAATGAGAGGCAGGGTAAATAATTCCTCCATTTCCCTCTCCACCAATTACCGTATTGGTTTCTTTCATTTTAATAACAACATTTACCTCGCCTACTGCACTTGCAGTATAAGTTCCTCCATGTTTTTGAGTAATATCGCGTAATGCTCTAGAAGATGACAAATTTGAAACTGTATTTCCACCTCCTAATTTCCCTAGAACATAATCTGCACAAGCTACTAAGGTATATTCTTCTCCAAACATAGAACCATCTTCACATACTAAAGCTAATCTATCTACATCTGGGTCTACTACAATTCCAAAATCTGCATGCTCTTTTACCACCAATTCAGAAATATCAGTAAGGTGTTCTTTTAAAGGTTCTGGGTTATGAGGAAATTGCCCATTTGGAGTGCAATACAATTCTATACATTCTACATTCAACTCTTTTAATAGTGCAGGAATAAAAATTCCTCCAGTAGAATTTACGCCATCAACTACCACTTTAAAATTAGCTTTTTTAATGGTTTCAACAGCTACCAATTCTAAGTTTAAAACCTCTTGTATATGTTTTTGTAAATAAGATTGGTCTTTTGAATAAGTTCCTAAATCATCAACTTCAGCAAATACAAAATCATCAGATTCAGCAATTTTTAAAATTACTTCTCCATCTTCTCCATTTAAAAACTCTCCTTTTTCATTTAATAATTTTAATGCATTCCATTGTTTTGGGTTGTGACTTGCGGTTAAAATGATTCCACCATCTGCGTTTTCTATAGGAACTGCTACTTCAACTGTTGGAGTTGTAGATAAACCTAAATCTATTACATCTATTCCTAAACCAACGAGAGTGTTTGCTACAAGAGAGCTAATCATTTTACCTGAGATACGAGCATCTCTTCCTATAACCACACTAATTTTATCTTTAGAAGGGTTTCTTTTCTTAATAAAAGTACCGTAGGCTGCAGCAAATTTTACAGCGTCTATAGGTGTTAAATTTTCTGAAGTTTGGCCTCCAATAGTTCCTCTAATTCCAGAAATTGATTTAATTAATGTCATGCCATTTTTTTGTGTTCAACAAAGATAATTTATTCTTATCTACTTCTAATTAAATACCAAAAAAAAAAACCGTTGCTAATGCAACGGCTTTTAAATTTATAATAGTTACTAATCAGATAAAAATTACTTCTTCTTAGCTTTAGCATCCATTTGCTTTTTTAAATCTGCAAGACCTCCTATGTCACCAAGGGTGGTTTTTTCAGCTTCTGCAGATTTCTTTGCAGCAACCTTCATATTTCTTTTCTCTTGCTCTTTAAAAATTGCTGTATGAGATACAACTATTCTTCTGTATTCTTTACTAAATTCTAATACTTTAAATTCTGAAGTATCTCCTTTACCTAATTTAGTACCATCTTCTTTTTCTAAATGACGTCCTGGTGCAAATCCTTCTACTCCATCAGTAAAAGTTATTACTGCTCCTTTATCATTTTTCTCTTTGATGGTTCCTGTATGAACAGAATCTATAGAATAAGTCGCCTCGTGAGCATCCCATGGATTATCTTGAGTTTGCTTATGTCCTAAGTTTAACTTTCTTCCTTCAACGTCTAATTCTAATACTTGAACTTCTAAAGAATCTCCAACAGTAACAAAATCTGATGGATGCTTAATTTTCTTAGTCCAAGAAAGATCAGAAATATATACAAGTCCGTCAATTCCTTCTTCTAACTCAACAAATACTCCAAAGTTTGTGTAATTTCTTACAGTACCAGTATGGGTAGATCCGACTGGATATTTTTTGGTAATATCTGTCCACGGATCTGGATGTAATTGTTTCATCCCTAAAGACATCTTACGTTCATCTCTATCTAAAGTTAAAATTTGCGCTTCAACTTTGTCTCCAACTTTTACAAAATCTTGTGCAGAACGTAAATGAGTAGACCAAGACATTTCAGAAACATGAATTAATCCTTCAACACCTTCAGATACTTCTACAAATGCACCATAATCTGCAATTACAACAACTTCACCAGTTACTTTATCACCTATCTTAAGTTCAGCATTTAAAGCATCCCATGGGTGAGAGGATAATTGTTTTAATCCTAATTGAATTCTAGATTTACTATCATCAAAGTCTAAGATTACTACATTTAATTTTTGATCTAATTCAACCACTTCATTAGGATGGTTTATTCTAGACCATGATAAATCTGTAATATGAACTAATCCATCAACACCACCTAAATCAACAAATACACCATAAGAAGTAATATTTTTAACAATACCCTCTAATACTTGTCCTTTTTCTAGTTGACCAATAATTTCTTTCTTCTGTATTTCAATATCAGCTTCAATAAGCGCTTTATGAGAAACAACAACGTTTTTAAATTCATGATTAATTTTAACCACTTTAAATTCCATTGTTTTCTCAACATATTGATCGTAATCACGGATAGGTTTCACATCGATTTGAGAACCTGGCAAGAATGCTTCTATTCCAAAAACATCTACAATCATACCACCTCTAGTTCTACATTTAACGAATCCATTAACAACTTCACCTGTTTCATGAGCATTGTTAACACGCTCCCACGCTTTAATTACTCTAGCTTTCTTGTGAGATAGAACTAATTGACCAGAACTATCTTCTCTTTTATCCACTAAAACTTCTACTGTATCACCAACTGCTAAACTAGAATTATATCTAAACTCATTCAAGGAAATAACTCCTTCAGATTTAGAATTAATATCTATAATAGCATCTCTATCAGTGATTCTTATCACAAGACCTTCAATAACGTCACGCTCTTTTACAAAACCTACAGTTCCTTCTAGGGCACTTTCGAATTCTTTTAACTTAGACTCATCTACAGCTTCAATACCTTCTTCGTATTTATGCCAGTTAAAATTCTTTAAAAAGTCTTCTTGTGTTTCTTCTTTTGCTACAGTTGTAGTTTCTGTAACTTCTACAGTTTCTGTAGACTCTGTAGTAACTTCAACAGCTACTTCTTGTACTTCTGGAGCCTTAGCAGCTTCCGTTTTTTTTGCTTCTTCAGACATGCTGAAAATGTTTTTGTATCTTATTGTAATTCAGATTATTAACGATTAAAACGCAAAGAGATATTATACTTAATTATGATCTTAAAAATCCTTTTTCTAATCTGTTATCGTAAAAAGGAGTGCAAATGTACAAAATTCTACTGATTATTAAGTTTTTAAGAGATATAAAATATAAAAATATCGAAAGAAAATAAATTAGAAATATAAGATGGAGAAAAGAAAAATTTAGAATAATAAATACGTTTATCAGACATTTTATTGTGAAAATAAAAATGTAAAGAAGTACATTTGCAGTCAATTTTATTGTGAAAATAAAAATTGAAAAGATTACTTAAGTAAGTAACATGAATAAAGAAATAAAAGATTTAATAGACCAAGGTAAAATGCTTCCATTAATGGAAGAATTTTACACGATACAAGGTGAAGGGTATCACACAGGTAAAGCTGCTTATTTTATTCGTGTAGGTGGTTGTGATGTCGGTTGTCATTGGTGTGATGTTAAAGAAAGTTGGAATGCAGATTTACATCCTCCAACACTAGCAAACACAATAGTTGAACATGCCAAAAAACACTCAGACACTGTTGTAATTACTGGTGGTGAACCTTTAATGTGGTCTATGGATTATTTAACAACAAAACTACAACAATACGGAATAAAAACACATATTGAAACTTCTGGAGCCTATTCCTTCTCTGGTAGTTGGGATTGGTTTTGTTTGTCTCCTAAAAAAACTAAACTTCCTTTGGATGAGGTCTATAAAGAAGCAAATGAGCTTAAGATTATTATCTTTAATAAAAGTGATTTTGAATTTGCTGAGGAGCAAGCAGCTAAAGTTGGTCATAATTGTGAATTATTTTTACAACCTGAATGGAGTAAACAAGAAAAAATGACAGGGCTCATCGTAGATTATGTGATGAAAAATCCTAAATGGAAAATTTCGTTACAGACACACAAATATTTAAATATCCCTTAATTTTTCTTGTACTAGTTTCAAAATAATCTCAAATTGTTTTTCTTTTGACAATTGTGAATTGTCAATTTGTATTGCCCCATCAGCTTTTACCAATGGAGAGTCTTTCCTTGTTGTGTCTACTCGATCTCTCTCTACTACATTTGTATAAACATCTTTATAGCTAACTTTCTCTCCTTTTTGTATTAATTCATCAAAACGACGTTGTGCTCTTGTTTCTGCAGAAGAGGTCATAAAAATTTTCAGTTCAGCATCTGTAAATACAACAGTTCCTATGTCTCTTCCATCCATAACAACAGCTTTATTTTTACCAATATCTTTTTGTATTGCCACTAATTTTTTTCGAACTTCTGGTATGGCAGATACTTTACTAACTAAATTAGAAACTTCTAATGAACGTATCGATTTTTCAACGTTTACATCATTTAAATACATTTCAGCATAGCCAAGTGACTCATTATAAATAAATTCTAAACTTGCATTATCTAAGTTATCAATCAAATCTTTAATACAAAATTGACTAGTTGAGATATATCCATTTTGCATAGAAAAAAGTGTCATAGCCCTATACATTGCACCACTATCGACATAAACATATCCCAATTCACTTGCTAATTGCTTTGCTATTGTGCTTTTGCCTGTAGATGAATATCCATCTATTGCTATAGTAATTCTTTTATTCATTATCTTTTATCTAAATCAAATTGTAGACTAAACGTACTTGAACTTGTTGCTGCATGATATTTTGAAAAAGCATAGTTGAACTTTAATTTATTCATTTTTATTCCAAAACCAAAAGAAATACCACTAAAAGTTCTTGAATTTTGTAGTTTTAATTCACTTGATCTTCTAAAATTATATCCAGCGCGAAGATTAATAGGGCTCTCAGGAAAAAATTCTGCTCCTATAACTATATGTCTAATTGCGTTTGATAAAAAGGATATATTTTCATCAGTAATATTTCCCTCTAAATCACTTATTGAATTAGATGGATTAGGAACAGCTACTTCCCATTGTTGAAGATTATCTATTGTCAAATGCCATTTTAGAGGAACGTATCTTAGTTTATAGGAACCACCAATAGCAACCTTAAATGGTAATTTCTCATTAGTTCCATCAAAGGATTGAATTTGTGTCCCCATATTTCTGGCAACTATTGTAAAAGCATAGGGTTTATAGGGGCTATAATATAGAATAGCTATATCTGCAGCAATACCATTAGATGTGAAATTACTAATGGTAGAATTAATTAACTTTCCGTTAAAACCCATAAAAAAGTTAGTCCAAGGAAGGTTAAAAGCATAACCAACAGAAAGAGCTACATCACTTGCTTTAAAGTCACCTGTTTCATTACCGTTTTCATCTGCCTCTATAAGCGTTCCATAATTTAGATATTTTATACTCCCATGAATGGCTCCAAAACGTCTATTAATAACTTGAGAATAAGAGGCTGAACCAACACTTATTCCTGCTAAAAAACTAGTATAATTAATTGAAAGTTGTTTATCTAATTCTGCATTAATAGTTGAAGGGTTCCATATCGGTTGATTAACATCATTAATCAAGGTCAAAACTTCACCTCCAAGTGCTACTTGTCTTGAGGATGAGGTTAAATTTAAAAATTGAAAAACACTTTCACCACCAACCTGACAATACAGTGAAGATGAAAATAAAATGAAGGATAATAAATATATATTTTTCATAGAATTTAACCTACAGGAATGAGCTCTATTTAATAACGCATAAATTTATTAATATTTTATAGCCTTACATAAATATACTTCAAAAAAAAACCTCATTCGTTAGAATGAGGTTTAAAATAGATACTGAATAATCAGTATAAAGAAAGGCAGCGACCTACTCTCCCACATAAAATGC
>CAJXSU010000065.1 GCA_913061465.1 uncultured Flavobacterium sp. | reverse complement strand
CAAATTCAATTCTTATGATCCGTCCTATTAATTTTAGGATGAATGAACAAACAGCTGTTAATAATTATTATCAAAAGGTATTGGATAATTTGTTACCTGAATCTGTAAATACGAAAGCTCAACTAGAATTTGATAATTATGTAAAGAAATTAAAATCTCATGGAGTACAAGTAATTGTGATTTCAGATATTGAAGGTTCGGATACTCCTGATTCTATTTTTCCAAACAATTGGATTTCTTTTCATGAAAGTGGAACAGTTGGTATTTATCCAATGTTTGCGGAGAATAGACGTTTTGAAAGAAGAGAAGATATATTAGACCAACTAGAAGAGAAAGGATTCGTTATTAGAAACAGTATTGATTATTCTAATGCTGAGAATGATGGAATTTTTTTAGAGGGTACAGGAAGTTTATTATTAGATAGAGTTAATAGAAAAGCCTATTGTGCCTTGTCACCTAGAGCAGATGAAGATTTATTCATTGAATTTTGTGAAGATTTTGAATATACTCCAGTTGTATTTTCTTCATATCAAACTGTCAATGACAAAAGAGAATCAATTTATCACACCAATGTTATGATGTGTTTAGCAGAAACTTTTGCTGTCATCTGTTTGGATAGTATAGATGATAAAAAAGAACGAAAAAATGTTTTAAAACATTTGAAAGAAGACGGTAAGAAAGTTATTGAAATATCTGAAAATCAAGTGAATAACTTTGCTGGAAATATGTTGCAAGTTCGGGGAACAAATAATGAACGTTTTTTAGTCATGAGTCAAGCGGCACATAATTCACTAAATCAATCGCAACTATCGCAGATAGGAAACCATTGTGAAATTATTTCTAGCTCATTAGACACTATTGAAGCCTGTGGAGGAGGAAGTGCTCGATGTATGATGGCTGAGATTTTTTTACCTAAAGAAAATTAATTTTTTAATTCAATTATTTTAAGGCTTCTTCAATAACTTTTCCAGTATTACCATTTGTAAACTCTACTCCAAGAAGAGTAGCTATAGTTGGAGCAATATCTCTTACATTATAATCTTTATGAGATAATCCGTTTTTTATGCCAGCTCCGTAAAAGAGTATTGGTACATGTGTGTCATAACTATAAGCTGAACCATGAGTGGTTCCTGTTTTTCCTCTAGAAATAGTTCCGGGTGTGGGAATGACAATAACATCTCCAGATAATTTTTGATTGTAACCGTGCTGAACTTTTTCTAAAATACCAGATGTAAATTCGCTAGTTTGTAATGTTTTAGATGTGATAGTCTTATATATACCATCAAATAATAAGGCTTCTTTTGCAAATACATCAGCAACATTTTCTACATTTAATTTAAGCTGCGTAATTTTTGTTTTGTTTAAAAATAGTTGAAAGTTAGATATATTTTCTACGAGATACTGATCTCCAAAATTTTTCATTGAAATTTCAGATAAATATTTTTTAAATTTCTTAGATTTAAAGTATGGCGCAGGAATTTTTAAAGATTGTAAGTATGAGGGAACTTGAGAAGCCCCATGATCTGCAGTAAGGAATACGGTATATTTTCCAATGCCAACTTCTTGATCTAAAAATGCAAATAAATCTGCAATGTTTTGATCCAGCCTTAAATAGGTGTCTTCAATCTCAATAGCATCTGTTCCATATTGATGTCCTACATAGTCTGTGCTAGAAAAGCTAAGTGCTAAAAAATCAATTGCATTATTCTTTCCTAAGCGCTCTCCTTTTATTGCTGCTTTTGCAAAGTCTAAGGTTAAATCATTTCCAAATGGAGTGTCTTTAATAATATCAAAGTTTCCGTTTTTTTCTCTAAGTGTAGGTAAGTCGTGAGGAAATATTGGAGAAGTTTCACCCTTAAAAGTTCCTTCATATGGATTATCGTCTGCCAAGCTTTGAACATACGATTCTATAGGATATAAAGTATTCCAAGGTTTTGAGAGATATTCATCTGCTTTACTAGTTGAATTAAAATCAATAACCCATTTGGGAAGTTTATCTACATAATAAGAACTAGTTATCCACTTATTCTCATCTTTACCCTCATACCAATAGGCGCCTGTGGCAGTATGACCAGCAGGTAGAATAGAAGATCGGTCTTTGATAGCAATTCCAATAGATTTTCCTCTCATGTTCTGACCCAAGCGAATTTGATCTGTAATGGTAGTTGTTATTAACCTTTTTGGAGATTTCTCACCAGAATTACCAAGTGTTCCAATTGAGTTGTAGTTTGAGTCATCTACACAATAGATAGATTTTTTTAAATATTTATCATACCAATCATTACCAATAATACCATGATCACTTGGAGTTGTTCCTGTATATGCAGATGCATGTCCAACAGCTGTATAGGTTCCTAAATGATTAAAATGAGCATTAGTTAATGAAAATCCTTTATTTAATAGTTTTTTGAATCCTTGTTCGCTGTACCTGTCTGCATATTTTGTTAAATAATCAAATCGCATTTGATCAACAACTATGCCCACTACTAGAGCTGGTTTTTGCTCTTTTATTTTTCTTTTTTCACAACTATAGATTAGAGTAATAATAAAAATTAATAGAAACAGCTGTCTTTTCATTTGGAATGATATTTTTGGTGTAAATATCAAAAGTAATTATTTTTAGTTTCATCCTTGTTATTATTCGTAAGGTTAATGATATTTTAATACTTTAGCATAAAGAAAAAAAAGAATGACTTACCTTAAACATATTGGTAAATATTTTATGATGCTTGGCCAGGTTTTTAAAAGGCCTCAAAAAGGAAGAGTTTTTAAAGAAGCTCTCTTTAAAGAATTTGATGAATTAGGAATTAAGTCTATAGGTATTGTTATTTTTATTTCTTTTTTTATTGGTGGTGTGATCGCTCTTCAAACCGCTTTGAATATTGAAAATCCACTCATCCCAAAATATTTAGTAGGTTTTGCTACCAAACGATCTGTGATTTTAGAATTTGCGCCAACGTTTTGTTCAATTATTTTGGCAGGAAAAGTAGGGTCGTATATTACCTCTAGTATTGGTAGTATGCGCGTAAGTGAGCAGATAGACGCTTTAGAGGTGATGGGGATAAATTCCCTTAATTATTTAGTACTTCCAAAGGTGTTGGCTACGGTGTTTTTTTATCCATTTTTAATAATATTAGCTATGTTTCTTGGAATATTTGGTGGTTGGGTAGCTGGTTTTACATCATCTATGTTTTCTGAAATAGATTATACACAAGGATTACAATTAGATTTCAATCCATTTTTAGTTCAATATGCACTTATCAAAACGTTAATATTTGCATTCCTAATAGCAACCGTTCCCTCTTATCATGGGTATTATGTGAAGGGTGGATCTATAGCAGTAGGAAAAGCAAGTACGCAAGCAGTTGTTTGGACCATTATTTTAATTGTTATCTCTAACTATTTCTTAACTCAAATGTTACTTACATAATGATAATTGTAGATAAACTATATAAAGGGTTTAATGGAATACAGGTTTTGAAAGGAATTTCAACCACTTTTAAGCCGGGTAAAACAAGTTTAATTATTGGGCAAAGCGGTTCCGGTAAGACTGTGTTTTTAAAATCATTGATAGGTTTACATACACCTGAAAGTGGAACTATTTCTTTTAACGGAGGAATTAATACAGAATTCACTACTGAGCAAAAAAGACAATGGCGTCAAGAAATTGGTATGGTTTTTCAAGGTAGTGCTTTATTTGATTCGCAAACAGTTCAAGAAAATGTAATGTTTCCTCTAAAAATGTTCAAAAAACAATCTGAAGAACAAATGTTAGAGCGAGTGAATTTTGTTTTAAAACGTGTAAATTTAGAAAACTCTAATTCTAAATTCCCTGCAGAGCTTTCTGGAGGAATGCAAAAGAGAGTTGCTATAGCCAGAGCCATAGTTATGAATCCAAAATACTTATTTTGTGATGAACCAAATTCTGGTTTAGATCCCAATACAGCCATATTAATTGATGATTTAATACAGGAAATTACAGATGAATATCAAATAACAACAGTTATTAATACACATGATATGAATTCTGTAATGCAAATTGGTGATAAAATTGTCTTCTTGAAGGATGGTGTAAAGGCCTGGGAAGGAACAAACAAAGAGGTCTTTAAAACTGATAATGAAGCTGTTGTGAAATTTGTTTACAGCTCTGAATTATTTAAAAAAGTTCGACTTGCATATTTAAATGAAACTAAATAAAAATTTAGTTTGAAAATTGATAATTTGCTTTTATATTTGCAGCCGCTAAGGAATAATATGACCTGGTAGCTCAGTTGGTAGAGCATCTCCCTTTTAAGGAGAGGGTCCTGGGTTCGAGCCCCAGCCCGGTCACAAAAATTAAACTCCAAACATTTGTTTGGAGTTTTTTTTATGCCTTAGTTTGATTTTTCTTTTAGAATTAAGTTCTCGAGATTCAGTCTTTTTTGTAACCATTTAGTCATCCTAATTTTCAGATCGTCTTTTTCTTTTATGCTGTCATACCAACTGATTGAGGCAACAGGAATGGTGTCTATTGTTTCAAAATTAGTAGAAATAACTTTTGAGAAACTAATTGTTTTTAATCCTTCGTAATTAATTTTTGCCTCTTGACTAATTTGAGCAAAAGGAATTTTTTCTTTTGTTAGTTTTTCTAAAGCTTTGATTAGTTCATTTATTTTTAGATCTTTTTCTTGAATACTCTCTTCTTTAGATGCTATTAATTTTTGATTTTTTACATATAAATCTTCTATTGACTTAACTTTATCAGACAATTTAGAAGTTTCTTCATCTTGTGTGATACGAAGAATAGTATTATTTAATTGATACTTTTCTAGTTTTGATCTCCATTCAACTTGTTCATCTTCTGTTAATTTTTTTCCAATGTTTACCAAGTCAATTTTTTTATCTGTATAATTTATCTTTTTACTAATAATTCCTGCTCCTGTATTTTTCTCTAGATCATTGATGAAATTCATAGAATTTTGTTCAAATGTATTTTCTTTATACAATTGTACAAAGGTGTAAATACTATATGAAAATATGATCAAAGCAACTGTAGAAGCTAATTGTGCAATTCTTTTTCGACTTGCTGAATCTATATATTTAACAACGGGAAATTTTAAAAATTTAATAATGACAAACGTAGCTAAAGCGATAAATATTGAATTGATGATAAATAAAAACATAGCACCTCCAAAAAATGACAAATTACCTACAGCTAATCCATAGCCAGCTGTACATAGAGGAGGCATAAGAGCTGTTGCTATAGCTATACCTGCAATAGTATTAGTCATTTCTTTATACCTACTTAAAGCTACAATAAGAGTTAGTCCCCCAGCAATAGCAATCATTACGTCTCTTACATCTGGCTTTGTTCTAGCTAATAATTCTGGTGTTTGTTCTTGAAAAATAGGAATGCTAAAAAACAAAAAAGAGGTTATAACACTAATTGCTACCATCACTCCAAGATTTGAAAGAGAACTCTTCATTGTATCGATATCATTGATTCCAATTGAGAGACCAATTCCCAAAATTGGGCCCATTAAAGGAGAAACTAGCATGGCACCAATTACAACTGCTGAAGAGCTAATGTTTAAACCGATGGAGGCAATAATTATTGAGAAAACAAGAATCCATGCAGTGTGACTCTTAACAAGAATCCCATCTTTAATTTTTTGAATCGTATCCTTTTTATCAGTTCCCTCTCGAATATCAAGAAGGTCTAAAAAGAAATCTTTTAGACTGATGGCAAAACTTTTAAATTCTTTTTTTACATTTTCTTGTTTTACCTCTGATTGGTTTGATTGATTCTCTTCCATATTTTTATATTTTCTTTAAAATGACCTCAGTATTCTGATTGAAAAGATACATGCGATTAGTTGTAAGTTGTAAGCACTCTATTCTGGTTTTTCTTTTTTCACCTTTTCTGTACATTTTATTTTTAAAAACAAATGTACAGTTTGCAGGAAGTTCAAAAACAAAATTCTTTCCATTTCCTGCAGTGTTTTCTTTTAATGCCAGTGATAGTGTAACATCACTATCTGTGCTTGCTTTAGGGTTTTTTAAATAATGAGCTAAAGGAGTTAACATCTGGTTTGGAAATATTGATGGGTTTAGAAAAGGTAACATTAAATATTGAAATTGTTGTTTCCATTCTTTTCCATGTGGCCGAATTCTTCCATATTTTTCAAAGGTCGTATGGTGTGCTATCTCATGAATAAGGGTTAGTAAAAATTGAAAGGGATTTAAGTTATTGTTAATAGTGATTTGAAATTCTCCATTAGGAAGTTGTCTAAAATCGCCATGTTTTGTTAGTCTTTGATTAACAATTTTAAGATTTATTTTATGTTGCTCGATAAGTGACTGAACTCCATTAATAGCATTTTTTGGAATATATTTATGAAAATTGTTTATCACTTTTTTAAAGTCTAGGGTGTAGTGTTAGATACTTGTAGTACTTTTCCATTATAAAATTTATTGGCAGTGGTTGCAAAGTTATAAATATAATCTGCCATTTCATTTGCCTTCAAAGATGCTTGGTAGTCTGGAAAAGCTTCCGCTAACATCTCTGTTTGAACTGCTCCTATGGCTAGAACATTAAAAGCAATTTCTTGTGCTTTATACTCTTCAGCAAGTAATTCTGATAAGGTTATTACTGCACCTTTTGCAGAACTATAGGCTGCTAATCCAGGAAATTTAAGGCTTCCTTGAATTCCCCCCATACTACTTATAGTGACCACATGACTCCCTTTTTTTAAATAGGGTATACAAATTTGTGTTAATGCTGCAACTCCAAAAACATTTACATCATATACTCTTAAAAAATCATCTTTAGTTAAATTTTCAAAAGGTTTGTTGATTAAAAAACCAGCATTATGAATCAAAATGTCAACATCTCCCCAGTATTCATTGAGGTATTTAGATACCTTCTGAAGATTATCTTGATTACAAACATCAACAGAAAGTGTATCAATATTTTCAAGCTTTAAATTATCTAATGGCTTTTGATTTCTTGAGAGCGCCAAAACTTGAAAATTATTTTTAGCAAATTGTTGCGCTAATTCAAAACCAATTCCTCTACTAGTTCCCGTAATGATTACTTTTTTCATTTTTCTAGTTTTTTCAAATCGTTTTTTAGTTTAAAAATCTATGTGTTGATAGGCACCTGCATCAGGGTTGTCAGTTCTTATAATTCCAAGGATATCTGTAGGAACTAGATTAGCTCCAGATAAATTACCAAAATTAATAGCTTGACTATCCTGCCCAATTATAAAATCATTCTCAGACGGATTTCTAAAATGGGTAACTCCATTTAAAAGAATATTTTCATATAAATTGTTATTATCAAAATCTACCTCTGATACTCCATCAAGTGCGTTATTAATATCTGTAAACTTAACTAACGAGTTTGTTATCTTAAAATTAAATACCCCTCCTTCAGCATAGTCTGGAAAAAATTCAATATTATTATTTCCATCTATAATACAGTTGGTAAAATTAGCAGCAATTAAGTCTCTAGTTTCAATAGCTTCTTGACCATTGGCGTTAGTATACGTGTAAAAATTATTTATTAAAACAGTGGGTAAAGAACGAATTCCGTTGCTCCAGTAATTGGCAAAAGTACTGTGAGTAAAATTGTATGAGCCACCAATTGTACACGCTAAAGAGGCTTCTCCCGCATTACCAATAACTATATTTTGTCCATCAATACTAGTTTCTCTTGCTAGCACACCAAAGTTTGAATGATTAATTATTTCTGAATTTTTAAGGGTTAAGGTTGGAGTAGAGGAAGAGGCAATAGAATCTACCAATATGCCAATTATCCCATTTTTTATTTCTGCATGATTAATTTCATTTTCTTTACTGCCAGCCCTAAGCCATATGGTTCCCCATTGCCCTGGTAAAGTACCGAATGAATTTTCTAACCTGTCACCTTCAAAAATAACTTTATCATTAAGTGTACCATTAACTTTTAAGCTAGCGTCTTTATCGATTATTAAGCCTGAGTTGTCATGAAAATAAACTTTAGATCCAGATTCAATTGTTAGAGTGTTACTGGATGAAACAGCTGCATATCCGTATATTACTGTTGGCTTTATATTGGTAAAAGTAAGCTCATTATTGGTTAAAAAACGACCTTTTATAGTAGTTGCCTCACCATCCAATCTTAGTGAATCTATTTTTAAAGTAAAAGGGTCTCTCCCAGGATAAATAAAATTAGCATCTTGAACTAGTGTTACCAAATCTACATCTTGTTGATTCATTCCAGTATCAAAAAGAATCCTATCTGTATATAATGGACTTGAAATCGATGCTATATTAACGGTAGTTTCTACAAAAATAAATATACTGTCCTTTGCTAGTATGTCTATATTCTGAAAATCCTTACCAGGAATCCCATCTACATTTAATCTATAATTTGAAACTGTTCCACTTTCTAAAGCAATATTAGGTATCGTTATATCATTATTGCCTCTATTGTAAACTTTAAGGTTATACGTAGCCGATCCAATATTTGTAAAAATTGTATCTAAAAACACCGTATCTCTAGAAAATTCTAATTGACCAAAGCTAGGGATGGTGCTGAAATCTTTACGACAAGATGAAACTGATAGTATCAACAAACTAAAAATTAATGAAAACACATAAAATAAAATATTCTTTTTTGTCACTCTGGATAATTTTTTATGAAATTTATGTTGTTTAATTTTTTGTTTGATTACTATTTAAAGTATCAAATCTCTTTAGTTTTTTATAAAAGTATAACTTTAAAATGAATTGATTATTGTTTTTTTATAAGCTCTATTTCGAATAGTTTCTTCCAATTTTTCCCTGTTACAAACATTCGATTATTTTTTTCATCAAAAGCAATTCCATTCAGTACATCGTCTTCTTTTAATAACTTTTGACTTTTTTCCATCTCTTTGACAAGTCCTGTTAAGTTTATTATGCCTTCAACAACTCCATTATTTGGGTTAATGATTGCAATTAATGGTTTTTGCCAATAATTAGCATAGATTTTTCCATTAATAAATTCTAATTCATTTAATTTATTAAGACTTTGCTTATCAGTGTAGGCTTCAATATATCTTTTTTCTCTCTGAGTGTTAGGGTCAAGAAACCAAATTTTACTAGTTCCATCAGATTTTATTAATTCAGTTTTTGAATGTGTTAACCCCCATCCTTCTTTACTTTTATTATATAAAAATTCATTCTTTAGTTCTAATGTTTCAAGATCATAAGTAAAACCTTTATTAGCTTTCCATGTTAAGAAAAATATTTTATCATTAAAAATGGTCATTCCCTCACCAAAATACCTTTTGCTGAGGTCTGTTTTTTGTAAAATTTTACCTGTTTTTAATTCCACTTTTCTGAGTGAAGATTCTCCATATTGTCCAGTAGTCTCATATAAGAAACCATTATAATATTCTAGACCTTGAGTATATGCATTACCATCATGTGGGTAGGTGTTCAGAATTTTGAAATCATAGGATTCAAATGGAATGTTAGAAAGTATTTCAATAGATTTATTTAATCTTTTACTCTTTTGATCTCCAAATGCTACCATTGCAGAGATACTTAATTTCCCTGTCCCATAATTTTTAGTATCTAAAATAAACGATGAATTGGTGGATGTAATTTCTTTACCATTTACAAAAAAAGTTACTTCATCAATGGGGTAATTATTTTCTTCAGATAAATTAATTTTTATTTTATCTTTAAGTATAGCTTTGCTGGGAGCATTTATAGATAGCTTATATTCAGACTCACATGACGTAAACATAATAATTGATAGTAATAAAAAAGAAATTTTATTCATGGTTTTCATATAAGTTATTTTTATACAAATAAAACAATTTATTTGTTTGTAAATTGAAAAATATGGTT
>CAJXSU010000064.1 GCA_913061465.1 uncultured Flavobacterium sp. | reverse complement strand
ACGAGATGTAGAGAGGTCTCGTGGGCTCGGAGATGTGTATAAGAGACAGATTACTAACTCTTACTGAGTTATTAGAATTTTGACCTGAAACAGTTAAGTATGCTTCGCTATCCCAATCAGTATCATAAGTTTGAAAATCAATTTCTTTAAATCCTTGTGCGGCAAACTGAATTACTCTTTGTATATAATTTTCAGGAATCATTACAGCTCTGCAATTTAGAATAGATTTTTTCAATTCCACATTGACTTTAGGGTTTAGTCTATCTTCATCCGAGTAAGTTGTAATATTACATGCATCCATCACGGTCTTTAAATTTTTTGCCGTTAACTTAGATCCAGCAACTAAAGCCGCAACTTTTTGTTCTTCTACTACTTTCCAATTTATATATTCTTCTATATCTGGATGATCAATGTCCACAGTAACCATTTTTGCAGCTCTTCTGGTTGTTCCTCCAGATTTAATGGCTCCAGCAGCTCTGTCTCCAATTCTTAAAAAACTCATAAGTCCAGATGACCTTCCTCCTCCTGAAAGTCCTTCAGTAGCACCTCTTAATTTAGAGAAGTTAGAACCTGTTCCTGATCCATATTTAAATAGTCTTGCTTCTCTAACCCATAAATCCATAATTCCACCTTCATTAACCAGATCATCTTTTACTGACTGGATAAAGCATGCATGTGGTTGAGGATGTTCATAAGAAGTTTTAGATTTAACTAACTCTTTAGTTTCAAAATCAACATAATAATGGCCTTGACTTGGTCCATCTATGCCATATGCCCAATGAAGACCAGTGTTAAACCATTGTGGAGAATTTGGAGCGCACATCTGAGCTGCGAGCATAAAACGCATCTCATCAAAGTAAATTTTTGCATCTTCTTCTTTTGTAAAATACTTTCCTTTCCATCCCCAATAAGTCCAAGTTCCAGCTAGTCTATCAAAGACTTGTTTTGCAGACTCTTCACCAATAAATTGTTCTTGTTTTGCAACGTCATTTAACTTAGTTGTATCTGGTTCAGAACGCCATAACCACGATGGAATGTTATCTTCTTTAACTTTTTTTAGGTAAATAGGCACACCTGCTTTACGAAAATATTTTTGAGCAATTATATCTGCGGCAACTTGCGAATAATTAGCAGGCACTTCAATATTAGGAGCACTAAACACAACTGTTCCATCTGGATTTTTTATCTCACTTGACGTAGTTTTAAATTCTAAACCAGCATATGCATCATTGTCTTTTTTCGTAAAGTGCCTATTAAACTTCATTTTTTCCCTCTTTTATTTTACAATCAAAGAACTCTTGTTAATCGTTTTAATAAAAAATTATATATATTTATAAATAGTCTTAAAATTATAGTAATTCCATTAAAATAACTTTAAAAGTATGTCATTTAAACTCTTAAAAAGAGCTAGGTTAAACTCAAAAAACTCTTCTGGATATTTGAAATATGCTATTGGTGAAATTATACTTGTTGCTCTGGGTATATTGATTGCTTTACAAGTGAATAATATGAACCAATCTCGATTAGAGAAAAAAGCGTTAAAAAACTATTTTGAAAAAATAAAATCAAATGTTCAATTAGATATGATAGAATCTGAAAAATTGTTGAAATTTAGAACTGATCATGCCCATGCTTGCAACGAAGTTTCTCAAATGCTCATTGAAAATGATTTTTCAAATCAATTGAAAATACAGCAATCTATTTTTGATATGATTATAGAAAAACAATTAAATTATAACAGATCTGCATTCGAATCTCTAAAAAGTTCTGGTTTTTTAAGACATCTTCATAAAAAAAGTCTTGAAAAATTATTATACGGTTATTATGATCAAATTAATGAAATAGAAATGTTTGAGATAGATCAACGAGATTGGGCTAATGCACTTGAATTGGAGTTAGATAAAAATGGTTTTATCTATGAATGGACACAAATTGGAAAGAAAGTTCATAAAAATTTATTTACTCAAATATCATGGTACACCAAATCATTAAAATCTCACGATGGGCATAAAATTATAATGAGACTTCTTTTTAGAGGTGGTTCAAATACTTCTCTTCTTACAGGTTTATACGAAAATCATATCCAAAGCTCAAAAATTCTATTGAAAGAAATGGATTTGTATTTAAAAGAATTATAAATTAATTGTGGTTAACAATTAATTTATTATTTTAGTTTTTCAAGAAAAATTATTAACTAATCTATTTTTTAATTAAACTAAAATTATGAAAAAACTACTTTTAGGAGTTGTATTATTTACATCTCTATCAATGACGGCTCAGTATTATTCTATAACTTATGTATCTGTAGATTCAGATGATATTGAAGAATTTGAACGAAAGGAAACAACGTATTGGTCTAAAGTGAAGAAAGCCGCTATAGATAGAGGAGAACAAAATCTTTGGTTACTCGCACGTAAGGTAGGTACCGCTGGCAATAATGACGTTAATTATGCCTTTGTTAATGGCTATCCATCCCTGGAAGCTATGACTAGTACTTCATGGAATGCAGAATCATTAGGTTTTGATGTACAAGATGCGATGTCTCCATATACTGTTTATGAAATTCACAATTATAAGATTTTAGATCAAATTCCTGGACAAGGAGGAAAATATTCTGTTTGGAATTATGCTCGTCCAAAAAACATGAAAGGGTTTGTAAGTGAAAATCAAGACTTATGGAAGCCAATGATGGAAAAAACAATTAAAGAAGATAAAACTGGGCTAACAAATTGGGGTATAGGAGCTAAAATCTATCCAATGGGGCAAGATGAAAGTACAGTAATGACTTGGGACGGTTACAAAACTCTTTTTGACGCAATGAAAGCTCTAGATGTTTCTGATTTTACTCCACCAGCTAAATCAAAAATGTCTGATTATGATCCAGACGGATTTAGACTTCGTGTAATATGGGAACAAGTAATGGCAGTTCAACAATAAAAAAACTTAAAAATGAAAAAAATATTAGTAGTAATCTTAATGACAATTGTTTCTATTTCTTGTACTAATAGTAATGAATCAGAAACACAAAGCACGCCTAATCCAATTGGAGTTGAAATTCCTAATGATAGTACAAGAATATCTCTTTACGGGGGTGATATGAACACTATTAAACTTTGGGAAACCTACATTAAAGCACATAATGAAAAAGATCTAAAAACTATCGAAAGTATTAATGACGATGCTTTTAAAGGGTATCCGCCAAATGGGGATGTAATTGATGGTTCTAAAGCTCATATTGGATTTTTAGAGGAATGGTTTACCAATAGTAGTCCCATGTGGAGAACTAAATATATGATTGCTAACGAATTTACAGATAACAAAGGTGTGTTAAATCAATGGGTAACTTCTGGACAGGATTTAACTGACACAGTAGATAATGAAGAGGTTACTGTTCATCATGTTCATGATGTTCTATTTGTGAATGGAAAAATAAAGATGATTTATGTATATGAGAGAGCAAAAGCTAATGAGTAAACATCAACCTTATTTTTAATAACTTATAACCTCATCTATAGATGAGGTTATTTTTTAAAAATTGTATCTACTTTTCAATATAAAAAATTTATCTTCAGAGCCTATTTATCACTATTTACAAATTATAACCTATGATGCTATTTTTATCATTTTTTGGATTTACAGCTTTAGTGGCTATCATTTCTTATTTAAAAACTAGAAATATTAAGGAAACTTCTTCAGATGGATACTTTCTTGGAGGAAGGAGCTTAACTGCAGGAGTAATAGCAGGATCTCTTTTACTTACCAATCTATCTACCGAACAAATAGTTGGTCTTAACGGATCTGCCTATCAAAGTGGCTTATCGGTAATGGTGTGGGAAACTCTTGCTGCCATTGCTATGGTAGTAACAGCCATGTTTTTGCTACCTAGATATTTAAAAGGTGGATTAACAACCATTCCTGGGTTTTTAGCAAAACGCTTTGATGTAGCTACAAAAACATTAACCTCCGTTTTATTCTTGTCTGGTTATGTGGTTGTGCTTCTTCCAGTGATTTTATACTCAGGATCACTAGCAATTAGCGGAATGTTTGACATCCCTGAATTACTAGGAGTAACACATACCCAATCTATTTGGATTTGTGTATGGGGTATCGGAATTATTGGTTCTATATATGCTGTATTTGGTGGTTTAAAAGCTGTTGCAATATCAGATTCTATCAATGCAGTTGGATTATTAATTGGTGGACTGCTCATCCCAGTTTTTGGGTTATTAATGATTGGTGATGGTAGTCTTTTAGAAGGGCTTTCTGTTTTAACAACTGAAAACCCAGAAAAATTTAAATCTATGGGTGGCCCCACAGACCCTGTGCCATTTTATACCATTTTTACAGGGATGATGTTGGTGCAATTATTTTATTGGGGAACCAACCAACAAATTATTCAAAGAGCCTTGGGAGCTAAAGATCTTAAGGAAGGACAAAAAGGATTATTACTAGCTTCATTTATAAAAATACTAGGGCCTATTATTGTAGTATTACCGGGGATTATTGCCTTTCATCTATTTCAAGGAAATTTAGAAAGTGCAGATTCTGCCTATCCTATGTTAGTTAAAAAAGTACTCCCTAGTGCATGGGTAGGATTCTTTGCTGCAGTGTTATTTGGCGCTATTTTAAGTTCTTTTAATAGTGTATTAAATAGCTCTGTTACCTTGTTTGGAATTGATGTTTACAAACAACACATCAACAAAGAGGCAGACGAAAAAACTATTGTAAAATATGGAAAAATCTTTGGTGTTGTTTTAGCAATTGCAGCTATGTTTATTGCACCGCTAATTGCCAACGCTGGAAGTTTATTTGACTATCTCCAAGAGATTAATGGAATTTATAGCATTCCTATTTTAACCATTATTGTAGTAGGTTATTTAACTAAACGTGTACCAGCCATTGCTGCTAAAATTGGACTAGCTTCAGGTTGTTTATTGTACATTGTTAGTCAATTTTTTATGCAACCCTACTTTGTATCTAGTGCATTGAAATTAGCAAAAGATAATGGAGTCACAGACGAGGCTGCTTTAGCACTAATTGAAGCACAAGCATATCCACACTTTTTAGATATAATGGCTTTGTTGTTTATTCTAAATGTGGGGATCATGTTACTCATTGGTAAATTATATCCTAGAAAAGAGGAATTTGTTCAAGAGCATACAAAACAAGTGGATATTACTCCTTGGAAATATACAAAACAGGCTGGAATAGCAATCTGTGTTATCGTAATTGGAATCTATATTTATTTTGCTTAATACCTTTAAAAGCAATCTGTTTTATATAGATTTTTTAAAAGAAAAAATCCATGGGAATAGTTGCGACTCCTGGAAGGCATAATTCCAGCTTTCATGATTTACTCCTTTGAAAGAGGTAAATTTAGTAGCCTTATTAAACCGTTTCATTTTACGAAACATTCGTTTAGAAAAATGATAGGACACTACATTATCTTTATCTCCATGAAAAATCCAAAAAGGAGTTTTACTTAACGTTTTTGACCATGCAGGGTTTCCACCTCCACAAATTGCAAATGCAGCTGCAAAATAGTTTGGCATTCTAGTAACCAATTCAAAAGTACCCATTCCTCCCATAGAAAGCCCACCAAGATATCTTGATGAACTATCTATATTGAAAGACTTCTCCAAATCATACATAAACAATTCTAATACTTCTTGTGTATGAAAAATCTTTAGATTTTTCTCAAAATTAAATCTCTTTTCTAGTTTTTTGGTCTTATTTTTTTGAACACTTGCCCAATACGAATTCTTAGGGCATTGAGGAAATACTACAATAGCTGGATAGTTTTTTCTAAAAATATCTGAAGTATATAAATCACTACCATGTAACAATTGTTTTTCGTTATCATTCCCTCTTTCTCCAGCTCCATGAAGAAAAACTAGCAACGGGTATGATTTTTTTGGGTTATAATTATCAGGAAGTAGCAATCTGTAGGGTAGTGTATCGTTCTGGGTAATGTAACGCCTTTTTTCATACTCTTGCCCATTAATAACTCCCACAAACACAAGTAAACAAAAAAGAGATAATAACTTCATTCAATAAATATAAAAAATTATGACAAAAAAAGAGCTGCAAAATGATTTTGCAGCTCTTTTATCTTGGTTTTTATAATTAAAAATCTCTTGCATATTGAGTCATAGAAGTTATTTTTCCTTCTAAATCAAAATAGAAAATCTCAAATAATTCTTTCTCCCAAACTTTTCCATTTTTAAAAACTCTTGTTTCCTTAGACATCACTTGAACCCCAGAAGCAGCATCTGTATTGTATATCTTTAAAGGTACTATAGCATAAGGAACCCAATTTACAGACTTGTAGTCCTTGAACAAACCTGCCATATCTTCTTTTTTAATTTTTTCAACTTCTCCTTTGTAATTATTTAAAATTGAAACATCTGCGAAAGGTTTTGAAAACTCCTCAACATTCATGTCGTTATAATCTTTTATTAATTTCTCTATGATTTCAACTTCATTTCTATCAGAGAACACTAATGGTCTTCCTGAATATTCGTTATCATCTTTTCCAATAAATTTACCCCCATAGGATTTACCGAAGTTTGAGGAATCAATAGATTTCCACTGTCTAAATGCATCAACTTTACCTTCTTGATTAAAATTAAAAAATTCCATAAGATCTAATTTTTCATAAGATCCATTTTTGTAATGTCGTTCTTCTTTAGACCATGCTAATACTTTTGTATCTGGATCTCCTTGAAGCTTTACTGGAATAATCACATAGGGTTTCATGCTTATTGAATCCATAGATTCTAACCATTTGCGTGTAGTTTCAACTCCATTTTCTCCAAGAAAATCTGCATCATAATGTTTTACTAACTCATCTGTATTTTGCATGCTGTAAGCCTCAGATAACATCTGAAGTTTCTCAGACATTGCATTATCTCCAATACTATAGGTTTTACCATAATTGTCTCCAGGGACTAAATTTTTTCCACCATTCGAAGTACAGTTAACAAATAAAACTGAGGTCATTAGCAAAAAAATTCCTTTTAATAATAATTTCATAATTTGATTAATTTAGTTGTTAAAAGAAAGTAATTTATGTATTTATAATTTAAAAACAAAGTTAATTGCATATATTTATATACTTAATATTAAATATAAAAATAAAATTATGAAATCATTATTCAAATTATCCATAATCACATTACTGTTTTTTGTAATCTCATGTACCTCTGAAAAAGAAAACAATCCTAAATATTCAGCCAATTTAGAGGTTGCTAAAAGTTTTATGGCTGCTCATGGAACTGAAGATATTGGTGCTCAAACAGCAATGATTCATGATGATTTACTTTGGCAACCTCCTATTTACGGAGCTAAACAATATGGTAAATCAGAACATATTGAAGCTTTAAAGATGTACCAAACTCTATTTGATAATATCCTTTACACTCCAGACAATTGGCTACCTGGTGTTTTAGCTGAAACTGGAGAATTAGATGGAAGTGTAAGAACTTATGGAACTTGGACTGGTACACATGTAGAAACCGGAAAACCTTTTAGCTTACATTCTTATCATACTTTTGATTTTATTGATGGTAAAATAGCTGCAGGTGGAGATTATTTTGATTTTGGAGGTTTTTTCGCCTCATTTGAAGAAGTTGAATAACTATAATTTTTATAAATATGTTAAATTGGCATAAAAATCTTGTTGAACAAATAAGAACTAAATGGAGAATTTCACACTACCAATTATATTGGATATGCTTTATTAAAGGTGTTATATTTGGACTAATAATTATGTTATTAGTTGAATAAGTTTTATCATTGATTTTATACTTTAAATCTATTTATGAATTTTATTTTAGCCTTAACGGTAGTCTTTTTTTTGATGTTCATTTTATGGCTCATTAGTATTCCAATAAAAAATGTAAGTATTGTTGATGCTTTTTGGGGAATGGGTTTTGTGGTGGTAAATGCAACTTACTTTATATTAGAGTCACATATTTACACTCGTAATATAATAATACTAATCCTAGTTAGTATATGGGGAATTCGCCTATCTGCATACTTATTTAAAAGAAATTATGGAAAGCCAGAAGATTTCAGGTACCAAGAATTTAGACGACATTATGGAGAAGATAGATATTGGTGGTTCAGTTTTTTTCAAGTTTTTATTTTACAAGGAAGCTTAATAATGATTGTTTCTCTACCATTGTTTGGTATTCATGGAGAAACTACTAGCAACGAACTCAATAGCATAGATTATATAGCCTTATTATGTTGGTGTATCGGATTTTTATTTGAGTCTGTTGGAGATTATCAATTGACAAAATTTAAAAAGAACCCCACAAATAAGGGTGCAATACTAAAGACTGGATTATGGCGTTATACAAGGCATCCAAATTATTTTGGTGATGCAACAGTTTGGTTTTCTTTTGGATTGTTTTCGATAGCTTCTGGGGGGTATTGGCATATTGTTGGTGCCTTGGCAATGATCTATTTAATTATTAATATTTCAGGGGTTGCGATGTTAGAAAAATCATTACAAAAAACAAAGCCAAAATATAAAGAATATGTAAAATCTACAAATGCTTTTATCCCTTGGTTTCCAAAAAAATAATAAAATGCTAGAATTATTTAAGAATAATATATGGCTAATCGCTTTTATTATTTGGGGTCTTCCTTTGTCTTATTACAGAAGTGATTTTAGAAAAATTGTGTATCAAACAAATGATTGGAAAATTAATATTAAACCTTTATTTGTAAAGGAAATTAAAGCTCTTTTTGGAACTATGTATTCAGAGAATTCCTCATATATAAAAGCTAGAAATTTTTATCGCTTTTATCTTCTTGTCTATTTAGTTTTATTTCTACTATACCAATTCTATGGTAAATCTTGATTCATTATAGCATCAATCTCTACTTCTGATATCACTGGATTTGCTCCTTTATTTTTAGCTACTAAAGCTCCAACTGCACATGCCTTATCAATAGCTAATTGAGCATCCTTTCCCTTTAATAAAACATCTATTAACGTTGCTAAGAATGAATCTCCCGATCCAACAGTATCTGCAACTTCAACTTGATATCCTTTACAATAAAAAAATCTTTCTTCAAAAAACAGAATCGCACCTTTACTTCCTAAAGTAACGGCAATGGATGTTGTATTTGTTTTATTAGCAATAAACAATATGGTTTGTTCAATAGACGCTGATTGATATCCAAGACTCATCGAAATTTCTTTGAGTTCATCATCATTAAATTTTATAAAATTAGCTGCATTCATAAGGACTTGAATTGAGCTAATGTCATAATGAGGAGGCCTTAAATTAACATCAAAAACAGAAAATTTTGAAAACGTTAGAAGTTTTAAAAGTGTGTTTCTAGAAGTATTACTTCTCGCTATTAGACTCCCAAAAATAAAAGCTTCAGAACTTTTGACTAATGAATTAAGTTTATCGTTTACTTTAATATTGTCCCAAGCACAAGGGTGATTTATGAAATATGAAGCACTATCATTTTTATCTAAAGAAATGGAAACAGTACTGGTTTTGTATGCTTTAATTTTTTGAATATATAAAGAAGAGATTCTGTGCTTTTGAAGTTCTAGCAATAGCTCATTTCCAAGTTTATCATCTCCTAAGCAACTAATAAGCGCTACCTCATTTTGAAATGTTTGCAATCTCAAAGCTACATTTAAAGGGGCACCTCCAATTTTTTTATGCTTAGGAAAAACATCCCAAAGTACCTCACCAAAACAAACTATCTTACTCATTATTATTTTTTGATACTAAATAATAGTTCCAAGGTGAAAGCGTTAACTTATCGAGTTTAAACTCGATGTTTTTATTTTGCAATAGGTCTTTATAATCACCTTCTAAGTTGATGGAAAATACTTGTTCTTCATTAGATAAATTCCCAATAAAGTAAACCACCGCATCTTCTTTACTTCTTTTAAAAGCCACTATATTTTCATTTTCAGTAGTTAATCGTTCATAAGATGCTGCTAATTTACCACCATGAAATGCAGTATGATTATTTTTTAAGTCTCCTAATTTTGTGAGTAAATTCCAGGTATTTCCTTTT